>JASJEC010000015.1 GCA_030064845.1 Kiloniellales bacterium | reverse complement strand
GTCCATTCGGCTCCTCCTTGGAAACGGATGTTTCAGCACCATCAGCTTCCTCGGTCAGGGCCGAGTGGACAACCTATTGCAAGCTCACAACTAGAGCGAAGTCACTGGGCGATGCCTAGATCGGCTCTCAAGAAAAGCCTGGAGCCCTTGATCGACGTCATCCTTCGACACGGGGCGCAGCCCGGCGCTACGCGCGGATGAGGGTAAATGCTTGAAATATTTCGCCCTCACCCTGAGCGTGTCGAAGGGTGATGGTCCCGACTGAGCACTTTTTCAGCACCCTCCGAGGCGCCAGAGCAGCTGGTCGAAGCGGTCCTGGCCGAAAAAGGGCTCGCCCTCAAGCACGAAAGTGGGCACGCCCCAATGGCCGGAAGCCAGGAGGGCCTCGTGGTTGGCGGCGAAGCCGCGGTCGAACTCCGGCCCCCGCGTCTCGGCCGCGCGATTGAGCGCCGCCGGATCGAGCCCGGCGCGCTCGGCGGCCTGGTCGAGCGCTCGGCCCCGGTCCCAGTCGCGGCTGGTGCCGTCCCAGATCAGCCGCGTCACCTGATCGAGATAGGCCCAGCCCCGCCCCCCGGCGTCGGCCGCCGCGGTCAGGCGGTAGAGCCGGTGAACCCGCGGCTGCGCCCCGGCGGCGCGAAACAGTGTGCCGGGCTGGAAGGCGACGGGATTGGGCCGAGCCTCGCCGTAGGGCAGCCCCAGGAAGGCTGCCGTCCTCCGGACGTCGAGATCGAAGTAGCGCTGTTCCAGCTCGGTGGCGTCCTGGAAGACCTCGGGAATGCGCAGGACCCCGGGCAGCACCGGGCGAAGGACGACCTCGACGTCCGCGCGCCGGTCGAGCGCGAGGATGCGGTCGAGGGCGAAATAGCAGTAGGGGCTCTGGTGCGACCAGAAGACCTCGACGCGCTTTGCCATCCCCAAGCCTTCCCGTTGTTTTCGGTCCTTCCTGTCACCTCGCACGCGCGTTGACGCACTGCAACATGATACCTACTATCCCGCGCGACCGGCCGCCGGTCCGCGGCCTGACGCTCACAAGACGGACTGGAGACAAAGCGGCCATGGCTGATCCTGGCCCCACCGCGCCGGCCCTGAAACCAAGCAACCCGAGGTTCTCCTCCGGTCCCTGCGCCAAGCGGCCCGGCTGGTCGCCGGAGGCCCTCGCCGAGGCGCCGCTGGCCCGCTCGCACCGCTCGGCCGCCGGCAAGACGCGCATCGTCGAGGTGATCGAGCGCTCGCGCGCGCTGCTCGGCCTGCCGCTCGACTACCGCCTCGCCGTGGTGCCGGCCTCCGACACCGGGGCGGTGGAGATGGCGCTCTGGTCCCTGCTCGGCCCGCGCGGCGTCGACGTGCTCGCCTGGGAGAGCTTCGGCAAGGCCTGGGCCAAGGACATCACCGGTGAGCTGAAGATCGCCGATTGCCGGGTGCTGGAGGCCGACTACGGCCGGCTGCCCGACCTCGGCGCGGTCGATCCGGGGCGCGATACGGTCTTCACCTGGAACGGCACCACCTCGGGCGTCCGCGTGCCCGACGGCGACTGGATCGCCGCCGGACGGGAGGGGCTGACGATCTGCGACGCGACCTCGGCGGTCTTCGCCATGGACCTGCCGTGGGACAAGCTCGACGTGGTCACCTGGTCCTGGCAGAAGGCCCTGGGCGGCGAGGCGGCCCACGGCATGCTGGCGCTCTCGCCGCGCGCGGTCGCCCGCCTGGAGAGCCACGAGCCGGCCTGGCCCCTACCGAAGGTCTTCCGCATGACCAAGGGCGGCAAGCTGATCGAGAGCCTGTTCCAGGGCGCGACCATCAACACGCCCTCCCTGCTCTGCGTCGAGGACCAGGTCGACGCGCTGACGTGGGCCGAGGCCGAGGGCGGCCTCGCGGCGCTGATCGGCCGCGCCGAGGCGAACCTGGCGGCGGTGGCGGACTGGGCCGCGGCGCGCGACTGGGTCGATTTCCTGGCCGAGGACCCGGCGACCCGCTCCTGCACCTCGATCTGCCTCAAGCTGACCGATGCCCCGGCCGAGACCGCGCCGGCCATGACCAAGCTGCTGGCCGAGGCGGGTGCCGCCCTCGACATCGGGTCCTACCGCGACGCGCCGCCGGGGCTCAGGATCTGGGGCGGCCCGACGGTCGAGCTTGCCGACATCGAGGCCCTGCTGCCCTGGCTCGACTGGGCTTTCGCCAAGGTCCGCGCGGGGCAGCTCGCCGAGGCCTGAACCGACAAGAACGGGGGAACCCGGCGATGCCGAAGGTACTGATATCCGACAAGATGAGCCCGCTCGCCGCCGAGATCCTCGGCCAGCGCGGTCTCGAGGTCGAGATCTCCAACGGCCTGGAACCGGCCAAGCTGGCCGAGGCCGACGGCCTCCTGGTGCGCTCGGCCAGCAAGGTGACGGCGGAGGCGATCGAAGGCGCGACCAGGCTGAAGGCGATCGGGCGCGCCGGCATCGGCGTCGACAACATCGACCTGGCCGCCGCCACCAAGCGCGGCATCGTGGTGATGAACACGCCGGGCGGCAACTCGGTGACCACCGCCGAGCACGCGATCGCCCTGCTCATGGCGCTGGCGCGGCAGATCCCCGCGGCCGACCGCTCGACCCGGGCCGGCAAGTGGGAGAAGTCCCGCTTCATGGGCGTCGAGCTGACCGGCAAGGTGCTGGGCGTGATCGGCTGCGGCAACATCGGCGCCATCGTGGCGACGCGGGCGCTCGGCATGAAGATGCGCGTCATCGCCTACGACCCCTACCTCTCGCCCGACCGGGCCGCCGACCTCGGGGTCGAGAAGGTGGACCTCGACACGCTGCTGGCGCGGGCCGACTTCCTCACGCTGCACGTGCCGCTGACCGACGAGACCCGGGGCATCATCGACGCCGCGGCGCTCGCCAAGACCAAGCCGGGCGTGCGCGTCATCAACTGCGCGCGCGGCGGCCTGGTGGTCGAGGAGGACCTGAAGGCGGCGATCGAGGACGGCCACGTGGCCGGCGCCGCGCTCGACGTCTTCGCCGAGGAGCCGGCGCGCGAGAACCCGCTGTTCGCGCTCGATCAGGTGGTCGCGACGCCGCACCTGGGGGCCTCGACCAGCGAAGCCCAGGAAAAGGTCGCGCTCCAGGTCGCCGAGCAGATGGCGGACTTCCTGCTGACCGGTGCGATCACCAACGCGCTCAACATGCCCTCACTGACCGCCGAGGAGGCCCAGCGCCTCAAGCCCTACATGGAGCTCGCCGAGCAGCTCGGCTCCTTCGCCGGCCAGCTGACCCGGACCGGCATCAAGGGCGTCACCATCGAGTACGAGGGCCATGTCGCCGAGCTCAACACCCGGCCGCTGACCCAGGCGGCGCTCGCCGCGCTGCTCCGGCCCATGCTCGACTCGGTCAACATGGTCAACGCGCCGGTGATTGCCCGCGAGCGGGACATCGAGCTGCGCGAGATCAAGCTGGAGCGGGACTGCGACTTCCAGACCCTGATGTGCCTGACCGTGACGACCGAGCGTCAGGAGCGCGGCGTCGCGGGCACGCTGTTCGGCGGCACCAAGCCGCGCCTGGTGCGCATCAAGGGCATCCCGATCGAGGCCGAGCTGGGCGCCCACATGCTCTACATCACCAACGAGGACAAGCCCGGCCTGATCGGCGCGCTCGGCACCACCCTGGGCGACGCCGGCATGAACATCGCGACCTTCCACCTGGGCCGCGCCGAGGCGGGCGGCGAGGCGCTCGCCCTGATCGAGCTCGACCAGGCGATCCCCGCGAAGGTGCTCGCCCAGGTCCGCGCCCTGCCGCACATCAAGCAGGCCGCGCCGCTCAGGTTTTAGGGCTGAGAGCAGATCCGGGTTTGACTGAACCGCCAGAGGCGATCCATCAAATCGTCCAGACACGGATTAATGCCAAGGGACCTGGATAATGACCCGTTTCATGGGCCGTTACCCATGTCCTTTGGTATCAGGCCTTCGGCTGGTTCTCCGGCTCATCGATCGTGGTCAGTATAACCACCTCGTCTCCCGGCTCGACCGACCACTCGATCTCACGGTCGGGGTTCAAGGCGAGGCCGCGCTCCGGCTCCGCGGGCCGTCTGTATCCGAGGGCAATCTCGCCGCGCATCGCGGCGACGCGCTGGATGTCCTGGAACCGCACTGGTCCGTCCGCGCCGAGATAGCTGTCCGCTTGCCGCAATACCATCTGTGACCCCCACGGCCTGGTGAGCTCCCAGAACACGCTGGCCAGCTCCTGCCGCAGGGCGACCTGAGAAACCAGATAGCTCACCACCATGGGGCTGACCATCACGTCCTCGCTTCCGCCCTGGAAGAGGTACTGGTTCTCTTGGTCGAGGAGTTCCACGAGAACTTCGGGACGCTGTGCCTCGTCCGAGAACAGGCCGCGCAGCGTCAAGGCGGCGACAACACTGACTGCGTCAGCGTGCTCCTTCTCTTCGAGCAATTCGCTCGCCAGCACAATGACGTTGTCGTAGTTGGCCGGCTCGAGTCCCTCGATCACGCCGGGCGTGGAAAAGCCCGCCTCGATCTGCTTCACCGTCGCACTCGAGCTTCTGTAGCCCTCCCGCGCCAATCCGGCCTCGCGCACCTCGCTCGAGGTGCGCGAGACGATGTCGACTTCGAACGCGTCTTCCCCGAAACGCCCCAGCTCGCGCAGCAGCGCCGGCACCTTGCGGCTCCAGCCGAGCACCAGCACGCGACGGGCACCGCCCGACGGGGGACGAAGTGCCTCGGCGGCGGCCTCGCTCGCCGGACCGATCGTCTTTTCAGGTCCGGGCACGCAGTCGTCGAAGGACCTGGCGATGAACACGGGCAGGTCGTCCGCCTCGAGCACGGTCTCGGGGTCGGGATTGAGTATCGGCCGGCGCTCGCCGGGACGCACGAACCCAAGGAGAATCGCCTTCGGGAAACGGCGGCGCAGACTGCGGAATGTCGCGCCAGTCTGTCCCTCCACTGGGTGCAGGTAGATCGCATTGCCCTCGTTGACCATGAAGAGCTCGGACATCACGCTCCACAGCCCGCGGTGGCGCACGCTCTGGGCGATGAGGCGACTGACCATGCCGTCCGCAGCAATGGCCTCGCCCGGCCCCTGGTAGGAGAGATTGGCCACCTCGACCCGCCGCGCATCGAACAGCTCCGCGACGGCAAACGGTGGCGGCGTTCCGGACTCGCTGGCGAACCTTGAGATCGACGCCAGCGTCTTGATCGTGAGGGCATCGACGCGCTCGGGATTGCGCTCGGCGAAGCCGGCCCCCGGCAGGATCACGACCGCCGCATCGCGAAAGGCCACACGCTCGAGATGATCGACATGAAGCGGCGTTCCCGAACGGACCAGGACGCGGCGCGCATCCCACACAGGGCCCAGCTCTTCGCGGAGCTGCTCGAGACGCGCCGCATCCACCCAGTCGGTCATGATGACGATCCGAAGGTCTTGCGCGCCGCGACGTTTCAGGAAGCGCTCCACGCGAGCGCCGGTCCGCAGCAACGTCTCGACGATCGCCACCGTCTGATAGGTCCAGCCGAGGACGATCACGTGGTCGGCGAGGGCGACGGGGGTGACGCCCGATTCGAGCCGCTCGATGGTCTGGTCCAACCACTGGGTCAAGATGGCGATGAGGAGTCCGAGAAACACCACGTAGCCCAGCAGCGTGACGATGGTCGAGATTGTCGCCCGCGCGACGCCCTCGTCGTCTCCCAGGTAGCCCGGATCCGTGAGCCTGAGGAAGGCCCACCACACCGCGTCCGCGGGACCGGCGAATCCCTCGTCCAAGGCAGCCACCAGCAGGCCGAAGATCAATGCGACCGCGACCACGATCAGCGCAGCGATCAGAAGACGGGCCTTCAGACCGCGAAGGACCAGCTGCTCGAATTCGAAGCGAAGCTTCGCGAGCAGCTGCCGGTGTTTCTGCGTTGCTCGCAAAACCTAGCCCCACTCTGGCTTATGCATCCGCGATTTATGGATGTCGCCGTTTCCGCCGTAAACAATGCCCATGAAGCCGCGCAGCCGCGTTCGTTCGACTCTCTGCGATCGCCCAGCGTTGGTGCCCATTCCTGGTCATGTTGGCTCCTCCAGTGGCACGGTAGCACCGAACGGCGATAGGCGTCTCATTTCTGAGTTGGGGCAAGCTCGGGCCACCTCAGAGTTGCACCTCCGGTGCTGGACGGCATCAAGACGTCACTCGCTATTCCACTGGCATCCCGAACACATCCGCCAGCGCATCGAGCGCGAGCCTAAGCACCGCCAGGGCCGCCGCTCAAGTCCGAGTGGAGTCGCCGCTTTACAGGAGCGCCACGGCCTCCGCGAAGCCCATCGCTTCCGCGTCTTCCAGGGGCGTGGTGCAGTCGTCGATGCGGGTCCTGAGCGTCGGGTCGGCGCCCCGGTCCACGAGCAGCCGGACGCCTTCGAGGTCGCGCTGGGCGACGGCGTAGTGCAGGGCGGTCCAGTCGTTCAGTCCTCGCTGGGCGAGATCGGCGCCGCTCTCGATCAGCAGCCGCACCAGGTCGTAGCGGTCGCGGCGGCCTGAGGAGAGCGCGGCGATCAGCGAAGGGAAGCCGGCCTCGTCTGGGTAGTTGGGATCGGCGCCCAGGGCGATCAGCGCCTCGATGAAGGCGAGGGGGCTCCAATAGATCGCGTATTCGAGCGGATGGTTGCCGACGCCCAGCTCCGGCGGCTGGCGGCAGTTCGGGAAATCGGGCGGCTCGCCCAGGGCCTTGCGGAGCGCGGCCATGTCGCCAGCGCGATAGGCCGCGTCGGCCGCCATGGCCCGCGCGCGGCGGTCCTGGCTGTCCCCCGTCATCCCGCCGCGCGGCGCGCCAGCACGCCCATGCGCTGGACCGCGGCGATCGAGAGGAGGACCGCGGCCGAGAAGACGTAGAGGCCGGCGTGGAGCACCACGTCGCTGATCAGCGAGCCCTGGATCGCGACCACCAGCAGCGCCACTACGAAGACGTCGAGCATGGACCAGCGGCCGAGCTGCTCGAGCCGGCCCATCCAGCGGTGCAGCCCCGGGCTGCCGGCGTCCGCCTGGTACCAGAGGGTCATCGCGGCGCCGAGCTTGGCGAGCGGCACGACGACCGAGAAGAACACGATGACCAGGACCAGGAAGTAGTCGCCGTGGCGCCAGAGGTCGATCGCGCCCTGGAGGATCGAGACCCGCTCGGAGAGGAAGAAGAGCTGGCTGACCGTCATGATCGGCAGCATCCAGCCGAGCAGCAACAGGACACCGGCCAGCAGCATGGCGCCGCCGATCAGGCGGTCGGCGCCCCGGGCGGTGGCGGCGAGGGAGCGGGGATTCATGCCTAAATCGAGCGTCCTGCGGTTGCGCCGACCCTAACCTGGAACGGCGGCGGCCCCGGATCAAGGCGGTGCGTGGGGCGCGCTGGACAGCGGCGGCGGTTTCCGACCATCCTGCGCAGGTCCGAGAAGCGATCAGGGTTCCGCCCATGCCGCCCTACAAGAAGCCCGAGCGCTGGGCCGATCCCGCCAACAAGATCTTCGCCCATCAGGTCGGCTTCACCGCGCCGCCCCACGACTTCGACGCCGCGCCGACCGACTTCCTGAAGATCGCGCCCGAGGGCGTGGGGGCGCACGGGCGCATGCTGCACGTCCCGGTCTACGCCCACGAGCTGGGGCAGCGCGCCGACAACTTCCACCTGCTCGAGGAGGTCGTGCACTGCATGGCCAACAACGGCGCCGACGCGGTGGGGCAGGTCGGCACCAACTGGGTGCACTGCAACGGCACCACGCCGGACGAGATCGCGGCCTTCTGCCAGCGCCTGAGCGAGACCTACGAGACGCCGTTCCACATGGCGGGCTACTGCCTGGTCGAGGGCCTGCGCGCGCTGGGCGTCGAGAAGATCGCGCTGAACTCGGTCTACTACTGGCCCGACTGGCGCGACGGCATCGCGCGCTTCCTGAAGCAGGCCGGCTTCGACCTGCTCTACGCCGGCAACTTCGTCGACCTCGGCCTCTACGAGACCCAGGAGGAGGTCAACGCCCGCACCTGGATCTTCCCGGCGGAGATGGCCCGGCGCTCGATGGCGCGCGTGGCCGAGTTGGCGCCCGGGGCCGAGGCCGTCGTGGTCAACGGCATGCCCAACTTCCGCCAGGCCGACGGCCTGACCCGCCGCATGGTGTCCCTGGAGCGCGACCTGGAGGCCGGAATCGGCAAGCCCATCGTCTCCTCGGACTCGGCGCTCTACTGGCGCCTCTTCAAGACCCTCGGCGTGGCACCGACCGCTCCGTTCGGGCGCCTGCTCTCCACGCTCTCCTGAGGACCCGGCGATGCACAAGATCCTCGCGCTCTGGGCCACGCCGCGCTCCACCTCGACCGCCTTCGAGTGGATGATGCGCATGCGCGGCGACATGACCTGCTTCCACGAGCCCTTCGGCGAACCCTGGTACCAGGGAGAAGAGCCGCTTTGGCCGCGCCTCAAGCCCGACAGCAAGCGCACCCCGGGCCTGACCTTCGACAGCGTGTGGAAGACGCTTCTTGCCGCCGCCGAGCAGGGACCGGTCTTCACCAAGGACTTCGCGCACTACATCGAGCACCTCTGGACCGACGATTTCCTGGCCCACTTCACCCACTCCTTCCTGATCCGCGACCCGGCCAAGGTCGCGACCTCGATGTACAAGCACTGGCCCGATTTTGTCCTGAAGGAGATGGGCTGCGTCGAGCAGCGCCAGCTCTTCGACCGCCTCGCCGACCAAACCGGGAGCGCGCCGCCGGTGATCGACAGCGACGACCTGCTGGAGGATCCCGCCGGCATCGTCGAGGCCTACTGCCACGCCGTCGGCATCCCCTTCATCGCCGAGGCGCTGACCTGGGAGCCCGGCGCGCGCGACGAGGTGAGCTGGTACGACGGCGGCTCCTGGCACCAGAACCTGCGCGACTCAGACGGCCTCAAGCCCCAGCCGCGCCAGTACATCGACATCTCCGAGGCGCCGGACCGGGTCAAGGAGATCTACGAGACCGTGCTGCCGCACTACGAACGGCTGCACGCCCACCGCCTGACCGCCTGAGCAGCCGCCGGCGGCCTCAAAACAGGTTCTCGAGGTCCGCGGCGGCCTTGGAATCGTTGTCACACGGCGGTGACCCGTCGATGATAGCCATGGCTTTTTCGGACTGTCCGCTGAGCGCGGGAGAGGAGAACAGGGATGATCAAGGGTAAGAACGCGATCGTGACCGGATCGACCAGCGGCATCGGCCTCGGCATCGCCGACGCGCTGGCGGGGGCCGGGGTCAACGTCATGCTGAACGGCTTCGGCGACGCGGCCGAGATCGAGGCGACGCGGGCCGACCTGGAAGGCCGCCACGGGGTTAAGGTCGGCTACCACGGCGCCGACATGAGCAAGCCGGACCAGATCGCCGAGATGGTCTCGACCTCGGCGAGCGACCTCGGATCGGTCGACATCGTGGTCAACAACGCAGGCATCCAGAACGTCGCGCCGATCGAGGAGTTCCCGGTCGAGAAGTGGGACGCGATCCTGGCGATCAACCTGTCCAGCGCCTTCCACACCATTCGCCTCGCCCTGCCCGCCATGAAGCAGGCCGGCTGGGGCCGGATCATCAACGTCGCCTCGGCCCACGGCCTGGTCGCTTCGCCCTTCAAGTCGGCCTACGTCGCGGCCAAGCACGGGATGCTCGGCCTGACCAAGACCGTCGCCCTGGAGGCGGCGGAGTTCGGCGTCACCTGCACCGCGATCTGCCCAGGCTACGTGCGGACGCCGCTGGTCGAGAAGCAGATCCCCGACACCGCCAAGGCCCGGGGCATCACGGAAGAGGAGGTGGTGCGCGACGTCATGCTGGGCCCGCAGCCGACCAAGAGGTTCGTCGGCGTAGAGGAGCTCGGCGCCCTGGCCGTCTTCCTCGCCTCCGACGGGGCCGCCTCGGTGACCGGGACCGCGATCTCGGTCGACGGCGGCTGGACCGCCCAGTAACGCCGGTTCAGGCCCGGACTCTATGATTCTAGTGTGATTCAGCTTCCTAAACTCGGCACGTTTATCGTGCCGAGTTTAGGAACCATCACGCTAGCTGCTGCCAGACCTGCTCCGGCTCGAGGCCCAGGGTGCGGGCGAGCCGGCGGAACTCCTCGCGCTCGGAGTCGCGGATCTCGTGGTCGGCGAGGATCACGAGATAGGCGACCCGCAGCAGGGTGCGCGACTTTTTCATGTCGCCGGCCATGCGCTGGACCTTGCCGTAGAGGATGCGCCGGGCCGAATCGCCCTCGGTCCGGACCGCGTAGATGTAGTCGTAGAGGATGTCGATCGCCTTCTGGGTGTCGAGGTGGCGCAGCACGGGGTCCTTGGCCAGGAGCTCGTCGATCCGGTAGTGCTCCGACATGAGGACCTCGTCGTCCGCCGCCGCCGTCAGGGCGCAGACCGCCATCGCCGCCTTCAGGAAGGCCTTGTCGTTGTAGCGGTTGATCTCGTCCGCCAGCTTCTCCAGCAGGGTGTCTCTGAGCACGCCGGGCGCCTCCCTAGAGCGAATCATGTTTAGATGGAACCACTTCGTGGTTGCCAACCAAACATGTGAATCCGCTCTACATCTAAAGTTCAGAGCAGATTCACCGGGTTTGATGGATCGCCTATGGCGATTCAGTCAAACCCGGATCTGCTCTAGTGTCTGCGTTCCAAGTCTAGAAGAGCCGCGGGGCAAAGCACCCACGAATTGAGCCCCCGGATCATTTTTTCTCGATCTCAGGCGGGTGCGGCGGGATGCGCTTTCCTTGCCGATCCGCGGCAAAGCAGCTATTCCCCTGCGGGCTCCGCCAGCCGCGGAGCGCAAGACGGTAAGGCGAAGAGACCCCGCAATGAGCGACCCCGGCGAAAAGGCCCTGCTGCCGGCCGGCCTCCAGGACGTGCTGCCGCCCGACGCGGCCCACGAAGCCGCGGTGGTCGAGCGCCTGATCGCGAGCTTCGCCGCCCGGGGCTACGAGCGGATCAAGCCGCCGCTGATGGAGTTCGAGGAGACGCTCCTGGCCGGCACCGGCGCCGCGGTGGCCCAGGAGACCTTCCGCCTGATGGACCCTGTCAGCCATCGCATGATGGGCCTGCGCGCCGACATGACGCCCCAGGTCGCGCGGATCGCCGCCTCGCGCCTGGCGAAGGCGCCGCGGCCGCTGCGGCTGTGCTACGGCGGCGAGGTGCTGCGGGTCGCGGGCAGCCAGCTGCGCAGCCTCCGCCAGTTCCGCCAGGTCGGCGTCGAGCTGATCGGCGCCGGCCAGGAACGCGCCGACGCCGAGGTCGTGGTCCTGGCCGCCGGCGCATTGGAGGAGCTGGGCGTCCCGGGGCTCTCGGTCGACCTCAGCCTGCCGACCCTGGTGACGGCCCTGGCCGAGGCCCTGGGCTTCGAGGCGGAGGCCGCCGGGGCGCTGCGCCAGGCCCTGGACCGCAAGGACGCCGCCGCGGTCGAGCGCCTCTCGCCCGGCAAGGACGGGGTCTTCCAGGGCCTGCTGCGCGCCGCCGGGCCGGCGGCGGAGACCCTGGAGGCGCTGGCGGCGCTCGCCCTGCCTAACCCGCTGCGGCCGACGGTCGAGCGCCTGGCCCGGGTCGTCGCCCTGATTCGCGAGGCGGCGCCCGGCCTCAGCCTGACCGTCGACCCCGTGGAGCACCGCGGCTTCGAGTACCAGACCGGCATCAGCTTCACCCTCTTCGCCAAGGACGGCCGCGGCGAGCTCGGCCGCGGCGGGCGCTACCAGGCCGAGCGGGCCGACGGCGCGCGGGAATCCTCGACCGGGTTCACGCTCTACATGGACACTGTGCTGCGGGCGTTGCCGGAGGCGGCGGCGGCGAACCGGATCTTCCTGCCCGCCGACACCGACCTCGGCACGGCCGCCCGGCTGCGCGGGCAGGGCTGGATCACGGTCGCCCAGCTCGACGAGGCGGCCGGCCCCGGGGCCGAGGCGGCCCGGCTCGGCTGCAGCCACCTGCTGCGCGACGGCACGATCGAGGAGATTTGAGCCCATGGCCAACGTCGTGGTGGTCGGCGCCCAGTGGGGCGACGAGGGTAAGGGAAAGATCGTCGACTGGCTGTCCGAGCGGGCCGACGTCGTCGTGCGCTTCCAGGGCGGCCACAACGCCGGCCACACCCTGGTGGTCGGCGAGGAGACCTACAAGCTCTCGCTGCTGCCCTCGGGCGTGGTCCGGCCCGGCAAGCTGTCGATCATCGGCAACGGCGTCGTGGTCGACCCCTGGGCCCTGATCGGGGAGATCGAGCGCCTCGCCGGCCAGGGGCTGACGGTCACGCCAGAGAGCCTCAAGCTGGCCGACAACGCGTCGTTGATCCTGCCGCTGCACGGCGCGGTCGACCGGGCCCGCGAGGCGGCCCGCGGCGATCAGGCGATCGGCACGACCGGCCGCGGCATCGGCCCGGCCTACGAAGACAAGATCGGCCGCCGCGCGGTGCGGGTGTGCGATCTGGCAGATCCGGAGCACCTGGCCCGCCGGGTCGATGCCCTGCTGCTGCATCACAACGCGCTGCTCGGCGGGCTCGGCGAGAAGACCTTCGAGCGGGACGCGCTGATCGGGCAGCTGGCCGAGATCGCGCCCAAGATCCTGCCCTTCGCGACCCCGGTCTGGCGGCTCCTGGCCGAGGCGCAGCGGGGCGGCAAACGGATCCTCTTCGAGGGCGCCCAAGGCACCATGCTCGACGTCGACCACGGCACCTATCCCTACGTCACCTCGTCGAACACCGTGGCGGGGCAAGCCGCTGCCGGCTCGGGCTCGGCGGTCCGGCGGCTCAACTACGTGCTCGGGATCACCAAGGCCTACACCACCCGGGTCGGCGCCGGCCCGTTCCCGACCGAGCTGACCGGCGAGGTCGGCCAGTGGCTGGGCGAGCGCGGCAAGGAGTTCGGCGTGGTGACCGGCCGCCGCCGCCGCTGCGGCTGGTTCGACGCCGTCATGGTGCGCCAGGCCGTCGCGGTCGGCGGCATCGACGGCATCGCCCTGACCAAGCTCGACGTGCTCGACGGCCTGGAAGAGATCAAGGTCTGCACCGGCTACCGGATCGGCGGCGAGACCCTCGATCACCTGCCCGCGCTGGGCAGCCGCCAGGCCGCCGCCGAGCCGGTCTACGAGGTCTTCGAGGGCTGGCGAGACAGCACCCGGGGCGCGCGGAGTTGGGCCCAGCTGCCGGCCACGGCGGTCAAGTACATCCGGCGCATCGAGGAGCTGATCGAGGCCCCGGTGGCCCTGCTGTCGACCAGCCCGGAACGGGACGACACGATCCTGGTGCGCGATCCCTTCGCGGTCTGACGGGCTGCGGGGAATGCGCTAAGCCGGCACCATCACCCTTCGACAAGCTCAGGGTGAGGGTGAGATGTTTCAAACATTGACCCTCATCCTGAGCTTGTCGAAGGATGACCGTGATCAAGGGTTGTAGGCTTTTTCAGCGCCCTCGAGCCCGTGGGAGCGGTTCCGTTCTTCACCGCCTCTTAACCCCCATCTGACCAAATCGGACTAGTCGCGACAGGCTAACAGGACGTCGCCGGGACGCCTGCCCGGCCGCGCCCTTTTTGGAATGCGGAGCTGAATCGACAGATGCCGGCCGAAGCCAGCACCGGGGAAGGGCTGTCTGCGGCGGACGACCGCGCCCCGGTCATCGACGGCCGTTACCGCGTCATCACGGAGAACCGTCTGCCGGAGCTCGACTCGCCCAACGCCGAGGCCTTCGAGGCCAGCGACCTGCGAACGCCGACGAACCGGGTCTTCGCGCTGCTGTGCCGCCGGGGCGCCGTGGCGCGAACCGAGACGATCGACCGCATGACGCGCACGGACATCGAGGGCGTCATGATGCCGCGGGGCTTCGGCGTTGTGGCCTGGCGCGCGACCGGCGAGCGCCGCCTGGTCATCATTCTTACGCGCCCGGGCGGCGCGCGGCTGGTTCCCAGCGGCCGGACCGCGATCGATCGGGTTCCGCCCCACGAGCTGGGCCGCCGATTCCTGCGCCCGCTGGCCGGCGCCTTGATCGCCCTGGCGGAGCGGAACGTGACCCACCGCGCCATCCGGCTCGACAACGTCTTCTTCGCCGATCCCCAGGGCGAGACCGTGGTGCTCGGCGACTGGCTCTCGGAGCCGCCAGGTCTGAGCCAGCCGGCGGTCTACGAGCCGCTGGAGCAGGCCATGGCCGACCCCACCGGGCGCAGCGCCGGCAGCGCGGCCGACGACTGCTACGCCCTGGGCGTGCTGTTGGCGGTGCTGCTCGCCGGCGAGACCCCGCACGCCGACCTGAGCGCCGAGGAATCTGTGGCCGCCAGGCTCAAGTTCGGGTCCTACTCCGCCTTGCTGGGCCAGGTCTCGGTCCCGCTCGGCTTGACCGAGCCTCTGCGCGGCTTGCTGAGCGACGATCCGGGCAAGCGCTGGGACATCGAAGACCTTGCCCGCTGGCTGGGCGGCCAGCAGCTTACCCTCAAGCCGCCGGGTCTGCCGCCGCGGGCGGCCCGGCCCCTGTCCTTCGCGGGGGAGGACCACTGGAACGTGCGCTCGCTGGCCCACGCCATGGCCAACAAGTGGGACGAGGCGCTCGGCGAGGTGGGCCAGCCCCGGCTCGCCGACTGGCTGACCCGCAGCCTCGGCGATGCCGAGCGCGCCGACCAGATCGCAAACCCCCAGGTCATCGCCGGGGCGACTGTCGAGGACGCGGTCACCGAGGAGGATCTGCACCTGGCCTGGATCCTCCTGGTCCTGGATCCGCGGGCCCCTTTGCGCTTCCGGGGCTTCGCCGTCCGGACCGAGAGCCTGGGCCGCGCGCTGGGCATGAACCTCGGCGACGCCCGGCGCGTCGAGAGCCTGCGCGCGCTGCTGCGCGCCGGGCTCCCGGATCTCTGGTTCGAGCTGCAGGAATCGAACCGGCCGGAGTATCTGCCGCTGCGCAGCCAGATCGGCCAGGCAACGACCGCCCTGGCCGAGAGGGCCCTGGGCAAGGGCCTGGAAAACTGCCTCTACCGCCTGGCCCCCGACTGGCCTTGTGTCAGTCCCCTCCTGGAGCGGGAGTACGTGGTCACGCTCGGCCACGTGCTCCCGGCGCTCGAGCGTCTGGCGGAACAGGGCCAGGCCGCCCGGGACCTGATGGACCGCCACATCGCCGCCTTCTGCCTGATCCGCCTGCAGCGCACCCCGGAACGGGCCGGCGGCAACCTGGAGAGCGGCGTCGTCAGGATCCGCTCCCTCGCCATGCTCCAACTGCTGGCGGCGGTCCAGCTGGCCACAGGTCCTGCCGCGCTGCCGGGCATCGGCCGGTGGTACGCCAAGCAGCTGGCGCCCTCGATCGAGTCCTTCCACAACCGGGACTACCGCAAGCAGGCCGCCGAGGAGGCCGAGGGCCTGGCCGCGGCGGGCGATCTGGCCGCGCTGGCCGCGCTGTTCGACAACGAGCGGCTGAGACAGGCCGACCAGCAGGGCTTCGAGGTTGCCCGGGTCGACTACCGGCGCATCGCAGAGCACATCGCCTGGCTGGAGCAGGGCGGCATCAAGGGCCCGGCCAACGTCGCCCGGGTCAGCCGGCAGGCGGCGAGCATCCTCTCGGCCCTCCTGTCGGGCGCGATGCTGATCGCCATGACCCTGCTCTATCTGGTCTAGGGGCGGCTGGTCTGGAGATGGCGCCATGAGCGGAACCAGAGCCTCGAAAGCGGGCCTCTCCAAGGGTCAGAAGATCTTCCTGCTGGTCAGCCTTCTGCCGCTCGCCGCGCTCACGCTGCCGACCCTGGTCGTGGTCGGGCTGGGCCTGCTGCCGACTGTCTCGGCCGCGATCTTCGAGCGGGGCAGCCGCAAGTCGCTGGCCGCGACCGTCGGGATGCTGAACCTGACCGGCTGCCTGCCCCTGGTGGTCGATCTCTGGTCTCACGGGCAGAGCTTCGCCGCGATCGAGCTCGTGCTGCGCGACACCATGCCCTGGATGATCGCTTTCGGTGCGGCCGGCCTCGGTTGGCTGATCTACTACGCGACGCCGCCCTTCGTGGCGACCTATCTGGCCGTGATCAGCGAGACCCGGGCGAGCGTTTTCAGGCTGAGCCAGCGCAGGCTGGCGGAGCTCTGGGGCGAGGAGGTTGCCGAAGGCCACGAGCCGGCCGAGGACACCGAGCCCCGCCGAGGTTAGCGCCGCTCGGCCGCCACGCAGATCGCCCGGTTGTCCATCACCACCCGGCCGTCGCCGTCCCGGAACGGCAGGATCGCCGCCCTGACTGCCTCGTGGGCCTCGGCCAACCGCGCTTCCGGGACGTCGTCCAGGCGCGGGTCCGGCGCACTCAGGTCCTCGCGGAACCGGAGATACTCCTCGATCGAGGCATAGCTGTTGCGGACCGTGATCTCGGCGCTTTCGAAGCCCTCGAAGCCGGCTCCTTCCAGGATCACCTTCAAGCCCTCGAGGTCCGCCAGATCGAAAGGGGAGCGCGCGCCGACCACCGCCGGCGGCAGGTCGAGCTCCCGGGCCAGGACCCGGCCGACCAGGCTGATGCTGGGAACCTCCTCGGGCCGGCCCCAGACCGCCATCGCGAAGCGTCCGCCCGGGCCGAGCAGACCGAAGACCCGCTCGAGGGTCGCCTCCAGTTCCGGCACGAACATCAGACCCCAGCGGGACAGGACAACGTCGAAGCTGGCCGCCGGAAAATCTGGCGCGGCCGCGTCCATCTCGAGGAAGGCGATGTCCGCGACACCAGCCTCGCGGGCGCGCGTCCGGCCGATCTCCAGCATGGTCGGTGCCAGGTCGACGGCGGTGACGCTGCCCTCGGCGCCGACCCGTTCGGCCGCGCTCAAGGCCGGCTCGCCGATCCCGCAGGCCAGATCGAGCACCCGATCGCCCGGCGCGACCCGGGCGAGGTCGAGCAGGCACCGGCTGACCGGCCGGGCGCCGACCTCGATCAGCGGCCACCACTTGGCCCAGGACTTCGCCACGCGGTCCCAGTGGGCGCGCTGCTCGGCCGAAACGTCGGGGGCTGCAGTCGGGTCTTGCGGCATGGCTTCGATCCGGTTCCCGGGAGCGGTCACCCTGGGGCTTAGCGCGTTGGACGGGGCGCCGCTCGCAGGGCGCAGAAAAAGGTCTGGAGCCCTTGATCACGGTCATCCTTCGACATGCTCAGGATGAGGGTAAGTGCTGGAATCCATATCGCCCTCACCCGCGCGTAGCGCAAGTGCTCCGCACTCTTGTCGAAGGGTGATGGTGCCAGCTACGCACTCACTTAGCAGTTTGCTAAAGCGAAACGCATTCCACCGGGATCACTTGCTAATCCCGGTGGAATGCGTGTGGTGCCGGAGCGGCGGCCTCAGACCGTGGCCAGCCGCTCCTTGATCGCCGCGTTGCGGATCGCCTTCTGCAGCTTCTCGAAGGCCCGCACCTCGATCTGGCGCACGCGCTCGCGGCTGATGCCGTACTCCTGGCTCAGCTCCTCGAGCGTGGTCGGGTTCTCCTTCAGGCGGCGCTCCTGCAGGATGTGCCGCTCGCGCTCGTTCAGCGCCTTCATGGCATCGACCAGGAGCGCCCGGCGCTTGGACAGCTCCTCGCTGTCGGCGAGGCGAGTCTCCTGGTTCTCGGTCTCGTCGACCAGCCAGTCCTGCCACTCGCCGTCGCCGTCGACGCGGAGCGGCGCGTTCAGCGAGTGGTCCGGCGCGGCGAGGCGCCGGTTCATCTGGACGACGTCGTCCTCGGGCACGTTGAGCGCCTCGGCGATGTGGCTGACCTGCTCGGGCGAGAGGTCGCCCTCCTCGATCGCCTTCATCTGGCCCTTCAGCTTGCGCAGGTTGAAGAACAGCTTCTTCTGCGCCGCCGTGGTGCCCATCTTGACCAGCGACCAGGAGTGCAGGATGTACTCCTGGATCGCCGCGCGGATCCACCACATGGCGTAGGTCGCCAGGCGAAAGCCCCGCTCGGGGTCGAAGCGCTTGACCGCCTGCATCATCCCGACGTTGCCCTCGGAGATCAGCTCCGAGAGCGGTAGCCCGTAGCCGCGGTAGCCCATGGCGATCTTAGCGACCAGGCGGAGGTGGCTGGTGACCAGCTTGTGGGCAGCCTCGGTGTCTTCATGTTCGCGCCAGCTCTTGGCCAGCATGTATTCCTCGTCGACCTCCAGCATGGGAAAGGTGCGGATTTCCTGGAGGTAACGCGAGAGGTTGCCCTCCGAAACCAGGACCGGGACCTTGGGGGATGAAGGCATGTCAGTTCAGTCTCCAATCTTCGGTCGGTCCGCGCCCGGGTTGCTGCCGGGGATGAAGGCCGACGATTGCCGGAATTCCGCGAACCGGAACGTAAACAACAGCACACGCGGCACCGCAGCAGATCTCGGTGACGCCGAATAAACCACTCTCAGCGCCTCGACCCCGGGTACCGCGCAATTTGAGCTGATGCACGTGGATTGACCCAATATTAGAACGACTCTAGGGTGGAGATCAAGTTCTTTATTTGTTCGGGAAATTCCCGCTCGAATAGTAGCTGCTCGTGATTTTTCGGATGGACGAAGCCCAGCGTCCGCGCGTGCAGCGCCTGGCCCGGCAGGTCGCCGATACGCTCGCGGGTCGCTTCCGGCAGGGCGCGCGCCCGCTGAGCCGCCCGGCGTCCGTAGATCGGGTCGCCCAGCAGCGGGTGGCCCTTCTCGCTCAGGTGCACGCGGATCTGGTGGGTGCGTCCGGTCCCGAGGCGGCAGTCGAGCAGGCTGACCTGGCCCCGGGCGAAGCTCCGCCGCACCCGGTAGCGGGTCACGGCGGGCCGCCCGCCGCGCGTCACCACCGCCATTTTCTTGCGGTTCCTGGGGCTGCGCCCGATGTTGCCGGTGATCTCGCCCTCGACCGGCTGGGGTACGCCCCAGACCAGGGCGCCGTAGACCCGCCGGACGCTTCGCGCGGCGAACTGGGCGACCAGGGTTTGGTGCGCCGCGTCGTTCTTGGCCACGACCATGAGGCCGCTGGTGTCCTTGTCGAGCCGGTGCACGATCCCGGGCCGGCGCACGCCGCCGACGCCGGTCAAGCTCGGGCCGCAGTGGGCGATCAGCGCGTTGACCAGGGTTCGATCAGGATTGCCGGGCGCGGGATGGACCACCATGCCGGCGGGCTTGTCGACCACGATGATGTCGTTGTCCTCAAAAACGATATCCAGAGCAATGACTTGCCCTATCGGTACGGCGGGCTCAGCCTCGGGGATCACTATGGCGAAAGTTTGGCCGGGTTTGACCCGCCTGGAGGGCTCGCCTATCGTCTCGCCGTCCAGGCTGACGAGGCCGGCCTCGATCAGAGACTTGAGACGGGAACGCGTCAGGCCGTCCAGGCGGCCGGCGAGTACGCGGTCGAGCCGCTCGCCGGCTTCCTCGTCGGCGACGGTGATCCGCTGCTCTTGTTGGAGAGCCATGATGCGCCCTGGTGTTAGGGGAGGTTGACGGCCCGTGCAAGGCCTGAAGGTGCTGGTCGTCGTTATGGGTTTCGCGATCTTCGCGATCCTCGGCGTGATCATTTTCACCGTGGCGGGCCGCATCAGCGAGCCCGACGAGGCTGAGGCCGGGTTCGGCGAGGTCCTGCTGACGCTGCCCGAGGACTGCGTGTTCGCCGGGGCCGAGCCGGCCGGCGACGAGCGTCTGGCGCTGATCCTCGAGGGGGAGGCGGGCTGCAGCATGATCGTGGTGTTCGACCTGGAGCGGGGCGAGGAGGTCGGGCGTATCGTTCTCGACGCCCCGTGACGGCGGCGCGCCGGAGTCTGTGAAGCGAGGGGAAGAGCCATGACCAACTTCTGTTCCGACAACACGGCGGGCGCCAGCCCTGAGATCCTGGAGGCCCTGACCCGGGCCTCGGAGGGCGCGGTCATGCCCTACGGAGCCGACCCGGTGACACAGGCGGTGGAAGCCCGCTTTCAGGAGTTATTCGAGACCGACTGCGAGGTCTTCCCCGTGGCCACCGGAACGGCCGCAAATGTCCTCGGTCTGGCGGTCATGACCCCGCCCTACGGCGCGATCTACTGCCACGAGAGCGCCCACATCAACGTGGACGAGTGCGGCGCGCCTGAGCTCTATACCGGCGGCGCCAAGCTGGTGCTGCTGGAGGGCGCCCACGGCAAGTTCTCGCCCGAGGGCCTGGAACAGGCGATCGGCGGCGCCGGCAACGTCCACAGCGTCCAGCCCGCGGCGGTCAGCCTGACCCAGGGCACCGAGGCCGGCACGGTCTACCGGCCCGACGAGGTCGGTGCGATCGCCGAGGTCGCCCGGGCCCACGGCCTCGGCGTCCACATGGACGGCGCGCGCTTCGCCAACGCCGTGGCCGCGCTGGGGGTCTCGCCGGCGGAGATCACCTGGAAGGCCGGGGTCGACGCGCTCGCCTTCGGCGCGACCAAGAACGGCGCCCTGGCCGCCGAGGCGGTGGTCCTGTTCAAGCCCGAGCTGGCGGAGACCGCGGGCTTCCGGCGCAAGCGCGGCGGCCACCTCTTCTCCAAGATGCGCTTCCTCTCGGCCCAGCTCGAGGCCTATCTCACCGACGACCACTGGCTCGCGAACGCGCGCCACGCCAATGCCATGGCCCGGCGCCTCGCCGAGGGCCTGGCCGCCGTGCCCGGTGTGGAGATCCTCCACCCGGTGGAGATCAACGAGATCTTCCCGCGCTTTACCAAGGCCATGGCCGAGGGCCTCAAGGCCGAGGGCTTCCTGTTCTACACCTGGGGCGGCGACGAAGACCGGGTCGAGGCCCGCCTGGTGACCGCCTTCAACACGAGGCCGGAAGACGTCGAGGCCATGATCGCCGCCGCTGGCCGCCTCTCGGGCGGCGGAGAGGTGCGCAAGTCGGCGTGACAAGGGCAGTCGGCTTCGCCAACGCGCACTTAAAAATCTGATTCGCTTGACAAATCGTCGCTAGCGGGCCATTTCTCCGCCAGTACATTGTCTCGCGATAGCGCGAAGCGCCGTTTTCTCGCGGCGCCACGTCCCGGGAACAATCAGCCAACAATCGATCCCCGCCGGCCGCGCCCGGTCGAGGGTGAAACGCCGGGACCGGAGCGCGCCGAGAGGGCCGCCTGGCCGGCCGTGTAAGGAATTCTCAGTGAAAGTACCCAGTTTTGCGGACTTCGGCCTGGCCGATCCGATCCAGCGCGCCCTGAAGGCGCGCAAGTACCAGAGCCCGACGCCGATCCAGGTGCGGGCCATCCCCGAGCTTCTCGCCGGCCGGGACCTCTTGGGCATCGCCCAGACCGGCACCGGCAAGACGGCGGCCTTCGCGCTGCCGATCCTTCAGCGGCTCTCCGAGAACCGCCGCAACACACCCCGAAACTGCCCGCGCGCGCTGGTTCTGGCGCCGACCCGCGAGCTGGCGATCCAGATCGGCGAGGCTTTCCAGGCCTACGGCCGGGACCTGCCGCTGCGCCAGGCGGTGATCTTCGGCGGGGTCAACCAGAAGCCCCAGGTCCAGGCCCTGTCGCAGGGCGTCGATATCGTGATCGCCACCCCGGGCCGCCTGCTCGACCTCCTGGGCCAGGGCCGGCTCGGGCTGGCGGCGGTCGAGTGCTTCGTGCTCGACGAGGCCGACCGGATGCTCGACATGGGCTTCGTCCGCGACGTCCGGAAGATCGTCGCGGTGCTGCCCGAGGCGCGCCAGTCCCTGCTGTTCTCGGCCACCATGCCGGGCGAGATCGGGCGCCTCGCGGGCGAGATGCTGCGCCGGCCGGTCCGCGTCGAGGTGGCGCCCCAGGCGACGCCGATCGAGCGCATCGCCCAGAGCGTCTATCACGTCGCGGCCGGCGACAAGACGGCCCTGCTGGCCGACCTCCTGGCCGACCGGGCGCTCCGGCGGGTGATCGTCTTCGCCCGCACCAAGCACCGCGCCAACCGGGTCGCCCAGAAGCTGGAGCGGCTCGCCATCGCCGCCGAGGCGATCCACGGCAACAAGTCGCAGAACGCCCGCCAGCGAGCGCTCGAGCGGTTTCGAGCGGGCCGTGTTCGAGTCCTGGTGGCGACCGACATCGCGGCCCGGGGGATCGACGTCGAGGGCATCACCCACGTGATCAACTACGAGCTGCCGAACGAGCCCGAGAGCTACGTCCACCGCATCGGCCGGACCGCCAGGGCCGGGGCCGGCGGCGCGGCCCTCTCGTTCTGCGACCCGGCGGAGCGCGGCTATCTGCGGGACATCGAGCGTCTGATCCGCATGCGCTTGGCGGTGGTCGGCGAAGAGCCCGCCCGGGTCGCCGGCGGGCAGGGCGCGCAGGAGAGCCGAGGCCAGGGCGGCAAGCCCGGCGGCGCCGGCAGGCCGAACGGGCGTTTTCGCGGCGGCGCCGGTAAGGGACGGCCGAGGGCGAGGCCCGGCGATACGCCGAACGGCAATCCGGCCGGCAAGACGGAGGCGAAGCCGGGCAACAAGCCGAAGGTCAAGGCCAAGCGCTCCAGCGCCGGCGGGGCCACGGCCAGGGACGCGCAAGCACCGCGACGGCGCAGACGGGCCGCCTGAGCGGCCCAGAGCAGATCCGGGTTTGACGGAATCGCCAGGGGCGATCCGACAAGCCCGGCGAATCTGCTCGAACAAGCAACATCGAGCAGATCCGGGTTTGACGGAATCGCCAGGGGCGATCCGACAAGCCCGGTGAATCTGCTCGAACAAACAATAGCGAGCAGATCCGGGGTTTGCCGGAAACGGGAAGCGGTTCCGTCAGGTCATGGTCCGATCCGGCGGCGCTGCGCCCGCCCGGGACCCGCGTGCCGCTAACGCTCTCTTGATGGGTTCCATGGGAGTCTGGACGTCCATCCTTTGGCACAAGGGGGCGGCCCCGCGGTGTCTTCCGCCGAGATCTACGTCGACAAGGCCCTCGCGCAGCTGCGGCGCTTCGATCTGCTGCGCGTGCCGGGCGCGGTGCCGGCCGCCATGCGGGACCCCTCGATCGAGCCGCGGGACGTCTGGAGCGGCTGGAAGGCGGTGCCCAGCACGGTCACCGACGGCGACCTGGACCGCCTGGAACGGGAGACCGGCCTCGCCTATCCGCCGCTCTACCGCGACTTCCTCAAGTACCGCCACTTCCTCTGGCTGACCGAGGTCGGCCTGCGCTTCGAGTCGCATCCCTGCAACGATTGGCGCGAGCGCCTGCGCGCGCTCTATTTCGAGGAGTGGGACCCGGCGCGGGTCCTCGGGCGCGGTCTCCTTCCCTTCGGCCACGAGAGCCTGATGGACGCCGGCCCGGCCTGCTTCGACACGCGGCGGCGCCGCGAGGACGGCGATTGCCCGGTGGTTTTCTGGGATCACGACCTGACCGACACCGAGGAGGAGATCCGGCCGCTGTTCTCCTCCTGCGCCGGCATGTTCGCCTGCCTGGCCCTGGCGGCGGACAGCGACCTCCCCTTCATCTACCACGACGCGGCCGACGACCCGCCCGACGCGCTGCCCGAGAAGCGGGAGAAACTGCGTGCCTTCCTGGCGGCCGATCCGGCGGGCGCCGGCGCGGCCGCGCGGCCCTACTGGACCGCCTGGGGCGTCGAGGCCTGACCGCACGCGTTTCCCGGCGTCAGCCGGTTCCCTTCAGGGTCTGGTCGGTCACCTCGCTGGCCAGGATGTAGCCGACGTTGCGGATCGTCTTGATCAGAGTCGGGTTGCCCGGGTCGCTCTCCAGCTTCTTGCGCAGGCGGCTGATCGAGACGTCGATGCTGCGGTCGTGGGGCTCCCAATCCCGCGACTGGGCGGCGTTGAGCAACTGGTTGCGGCTGATCGGCTGCTGGGCGTTCTCGACCAGTTCCCTCAGCAGCTCGAACTCGGCCCCGGTCAACTCGACCTCGGCGCCCTCCGGCGAGAAGAGGCGCCGGCGCACCGGATCCAGCGCCCAGCCGGAGAACACCCGCACCCTGATCTCCTCGTGACCGGGGCCGGAGCCGGGCGCCGCCTGGGCGGCCGAGCCCAGGGTGCGCCGCAGCACGCTCCGGATCCGGGCCAGCAGCTCGCGCAACTCGAAGGGCTTCGCCAGGTAGTCGTCGGCGCCGAGCTCGAGCCCGACGATCCGGTCGACCGGCGCGGCCTTGCCGGTCAGCAGGATGACCGGTGTGTCGCGGGTGCGCCTTAACTCGCGGACCAGGTCGAAGCCGTCCTCGTCGGGCAGGCGCACGTCGAGCACGATCAGGTCGACGCTGTTCTCGGCCAGGGTGCTCCGCATCGAGGTGCCGTCGGGCGCGGCCAGCACGGCGAAGCCCTCTTGCTCCAGGTAGGTCGCGACCAGCTCTCTGATCGCCTCCTCGTCCTCGACGACCAGCACGACGGTCCTGTCGGTCATGAAAACTCCGCGCCGAAACTCGAAAAAAACGTGTCTTTGGCGGCCCAGACGCTACCTTCAGTTACATATTGTAACATTCCGTAAGCGAAGACAACTATTCTGGAAGTGCTACGCGCCAAACGCGATTGGAAACATTTCGTTCTATAGGACAGATTGGAGGTGCGCGCCAGGGTTGAGTGTGCCGCTGCGTAAGCGGCCCGCGGTCCGGCGGCGACGGCGGGGCGCGCCCCGCTTCCACCTGCACCTGCACCCTTGTATCCGCCCCTCTCTTTGGCTATTTGATAAGACTTGCCGACCAACGGCCGCTCGCGTCCCCTTCGTCTAGTGGCCTAGGACATCGCCCTCTCACGGCGAAAACAGGGGTTCGACTCCCCTAGGGGACGCCAACACTTACCTAAGTGTTTGCTGCGCCGAAACTTTCAATGAAATCTGGGGCTTAGTCTTCCAACTGGTGCCCGCGACCGGTACGCTTGGAGGACGGAAGACGTGCCGCGAGGGTATCGCGTGCTCTTCCACGCGCTGAGCAGGCTGGAGAGCGAGCAGAGCCTGGGAACCGCCGCGCGCCCGGGTTTCCTTCGTCGACGACATTGGACAGGCGCTTAACCGAGCGCGTTAAATTGTTTCCAACAGTTTGACGATAGACAGTGGCTACCTTGGCTATGTTCCTGAAAACGCTTTGTCGACGAGCCGGCCTCTGGGTCTTGGCCATGCACGTGGCGGTGTGGCTCGTCATCGTTTTCGGATCGGTGGTCACTGGATCCGGCAGCTCCAACCTGGTGCATCTGCCAAGAGCCTATTTCTTGGAGGACAGCTGGATTGAATACGGCGCCGTGACGGGCGGATTGTTCCTGCTCCTGTCCGCCGTTTTTGTCTGGTCGGTCAGATCGAATTTCAGAACGGTCTGGAGGCTCACGCCTGAAAGGGATCGTCGCCTGTTCTGGGGAGAGCTCAAGTTCAACGCCATCGGTGTCGCCATGCTTCTCACGGCCTCTCTTGCGAGTGTCTCGGCGCACCATTGGATAGTGAGTGATCTGGGCAGTCTGCCCGAAGTAAAGTTTGTGAGAGTCGTGTTTTCAGAACCCAAAGTAGAAGTATCTCCCAGGACCGTCTTGGCTTGGACTTGGATCCTGCATTCCAAAGACATAGGAGTCGGTGACTCTTCCGCAGATGAAAAACCTGCACCGGACAGAGACCTGACAACGACAATGAAACAGAAGGTGGGAGAAGTTAATCGGAAAGTGGGACAGTGGTGGCGATCCGTGAAGAGACCAATCTGGTCAAGCATGGTGTTTCATGCGGTCCTCCCGTTTCACCTGGCCTTCATGACCCTCTTGTACGTCGCGCTCTGCCGAGGCCTGACGATACGACATCGCGTCATGGCCGGTTAAGAAGTCGGCGCCATGCAAGCACGGAAGCAGGGCTCCAGGTCCTCCTGCCGATCCAGTTAGATTGGCCCTGTCTCCGGGCCTCGACGAGACGCCTTCGGCTTTTGGCAGCGCTATTCTTTCCTTGCCCGCCTTCGAGCGCCGCGCCCGCGCGCGCCCGGGGCATTTGATCCGACGTTCGCCGCGTCGCGTAAATCTGTCCTGCGCTCGCAAGACAGGAGAAGCTGATGCTGCACCACTATGGAATAAGGACCCGGCGCTTACTCGTTCACGGCGCCCTCGGGACCATCATCGGTAGCCTCGCGGTGATCGTGGTTCTGACTCTGAACGTCTTCGGACTCGGAACGATGGTCAGCCAGATGGAGCACGCGACCTTCCACCTCTCCATCATGCTGTTCAAACCTTCGATGCTCTTCGGGGTGGCCGCCGTTGGTCTGTCCATGCTGCTGCAGCTCCAGGCGTCCGCCGGCCGTCCGGAACGCCGCGTCGCCGCTGTTCACTCGCGCGGATGACCCCGAAGGACCGGGCAGTGACTCTAGCTGGATAGGCAGTGTCGCGGTGCCGGCGCACCCGTGTCGCGCCGGTCTCCGGGCCCCGCTCCACGAGATCCGGCCCGGGCAACACCCCATAGGCGCGTTGATGGCAATCGGCACGACATCCGAATTCGCTTCCGCCGAATCCGCGGCGCCGGAAACCGCCGCCAGGGTTCTTCAGAGGAGCGGCGCAGACCAGCTACACTTGCCCGGGCCAACCGGCAGGGCGTCGAGGGGTCGTGTTGGGCGGAGCGAAGGCGGGACCGGCTCGGCCCTCGCGTCAGATCCGCTCCTCCACTGGACGATGCTGATCGCTCTCGTGGTCATGTGGGGCAGCTCCTTCGCACTGACCAAGGTCGCGGTTTCGGCGATCGCTCCCGAGAGCGTCGTGGCGGGGCGGCTGGTGATCGCAGGCGGCGTGCTTTTCGGCCTGCTCCTGATCACGGGAAGGCGCGTGCCGACGGAGGGGCGTCTCTGGGTGTTCTTTGTGGCGATGGCCGTGCTTGGCAATTGCCTTCCCTACTGGCTCATCTCCTGGGGACAGCGGTCGGTGGATAGCGGCGTGGCCGGAATTCTGATGGCCGTGATGCCGCTGGTCACGATCGTCCTGGCGCATTTCTTCGTTAAGGGCGACCGCATGACGTGGCGCAAAGGCGCCGGATTTCTGGTCGGCTTCCTCGGCGTCGTCGTTCTTATGGGGCCCGATGCTCTGCTTCAGGTTCAGGGGCAAGGTTCGCAGATCGTCGCCCAGCTCGCCATCGTCGCCGGTGCGGTCTGTTACGCGGTGAACACGATCATCGCGCGGCTGTGTCCCGCGAACGACAGCATCGTCGCGGCCACAAGCACCACGATCGGCGCAAACCTGCTGTTCTTGCCGACGACCGTGGGCGACTTCATGCCGGTGGTGTGGGACCTGGATTTGTCTTCGCTGCTGGTGATCGTCGTCCTCGGCGTCGTCTCGACCGCTCTTGCTCCTCTCGTCTATTTCGATCTCGTCCGCCGGGCCGGGCCCAGCTTTCTTTCGCAAATCAACTACCTGATCCCACTGTGGGCCGTTCTCACCGGCATGATATTTCTCGGGGAGACGCCGGACTGGAGTGCGGTGGCCGGCATGGGGCTGATCTTGGCCGGCATTGCCGTGGCTCAGATCGTTCTTCCCCGCCAGCGGCGCGACCGAAAGGCAGCCGCCTAGAACGGATCATGTTTAGATGGGACCACTTGGTGGTCTCCAACTAAACATCTGAATCCGCTCTACATTCTAGGTTTAGAGCAGATTCACCGGGTTTGATGGATCGCCTCCGGCGATTAAGTAACCCGGATCTGCTCTAGGGTCATGGATCGGCGTGCCACGGCTCCGACCGATTGTCCGCGGCGACGAGGATCGGGTCATCCACTTCTCGGCGTTGCTCGTAAATCCTTCGGTACTCACAGAGGCGGCAGGGCAATGACGGATACACCCGAGCAGATCGTAATCGACGCGGACGACAGCGATGTCTGCCGCCTGGACATCATGTTCGTCGCCAGGCAGCTCGGCAGTGCGGATGATTCCGACGGGGAAGCCGCCGCCAGCGAACGGGGCTGGATCGATGCCGTCGGAGAGGTGACTCCCGCGGGGCGCGAGGTTGTGGAAGCGCTCAAGGGGCAGGCGCATACCCGCTCCGTGTTTCGCTCCTTCGGCTAACGGGCGATCGCGAACACCGCAAAGGCCGAACGAAAGGGTGCTGGCGACCCCGGCGCCTACGCAGCATCCCTGGCCGCGGGACGAACAGCGTAGGCGACGTCGCGAGGTGTCGCGTCGGCGCCATTGACCGGAAAGATGTCGTGGGGGCAGGCCGAGAGCGCGACGATGACGTCCATCTCGGCGCGCAACACGACATGATCGTCAGGGGCCGAGACCGGCGGGGCGATCTCGAGCCGTCCGGTGGGGCCAACCGGGACATTCATGAAAAGGTTGAGCGGCGCCGGTGGCAACGGCGGAGCGATGCCGAGCTTCCGCAGGCCATCGGCCATGTTGTCGGCGCAGTTGGCGTGGTCCTCGCAACCTAGTTCCTTGTAGCGGGCGGCATCGCAGCAGGGGATCAGCGTGTCGTGGACGCCGGGCGAGGTGTCTTCGGCGAGCGTGAGGATCGGCCGCCTGAGGTTGGTGACGAAACTCTCGCCGACGGCCGGCGTGAGCCTTCGGCAGGCGTTGCGTGTGTGGGGCATCGACATCCATTCGTCGAGGTCTTCGGCGTTGAATGCCCAACAATCGACCACCTGGGAGCCATAGAGGTTGACGATCCTGAGCGCCTCTCCCCTGGCGACCCGCATCGCCGTGCCGGTGCGCGCGGCGAGCCTCGTAAGCTCTGGTTCGGTCACCGGTTCATCCTCCCTGTGGAGCGGACGAGCGCTTAGCCTATTTCATACGCTCCCCATTGCGAAGCGCGGACAAAGTCCATGACCGATACCCGCTCGTCAGCGGGCGCTCTCGGGTGGCTTGCGCGCCGACCGGATTCCGGTCAGGCTCGATGGGATCGCGGGCCTTCGCCTAGAGCAGATCCGGGTTTGATTGAATCGCCGGAGGCGATCCATCAAACCCGGTCAATCTGCTCTAAACCTAGGATGTAGAGCGGCTTCACATGTTTAGTTGGCAACCACGAAGTGGTTCCATCTAAACATGATCCGCTTTAGGGCCTGTTGACACTCACGTCGCGCTCCTGGTCCGAGTGAAATCGGCCTGCTGTTAGGCGCGAGGAGGAAGGACATGCCGAGCATATTCAACGACGAGCAACGCGGCAGCGGGCCGATTTCGCCGGATCCCTTCGGGACGGGGCGCATTTGCGCCGGGGAGGCGTCGCGGAAGGCCTTGTGGGGCCCCACCCCACGGCGCCTCCCGCTCCTAGCCCCGGCGCAAATGCGCTCCCGCCAGGAGCGCGCCGTGAGTGTCAACGGGCCCTAGGGAAACGCCGGTTGAAATGACTTTGATGCCCTCGGCAGCAAGGCTGCCGCGCTCGTGACGCTCGCGACGTCCCCGGCTAACGCGATCGAATCGCTGATCGCCGTTTCCCTGCTGGCCCTGGTCCATCTCTTCGTGAAGCTGCTGGATCGTCTCGGCAGCGCCGCGCGCAACGCGCTGCTGTCCGCGGGCGCGGGGGCATCGCTCGCCTATTGCCTGATGCGCATACTGCCCAAGCTGGCGGAGAAGCAAGACAGCTTCATAGCGAGCGCCGATACCGGGCTGCGCGGATTTCTGGAGCACCACGCCTACCTCGCGGCCATGGTGGGCCTGGTCGCCTACTACGGCGTTTCGCGCGTCGCCACCTACGGCGCTCAGGGGCCAAACCTCACGTCGCCGCTACGCTATCACGCGGCCGCCGCCGCGACCGTGATCGGCTATTGCGCCTACAGCGTGCTGATCGGCTATCTGATCGTCAATCGCCTCCACCTCGGCCTCCTGTCCATGGGCCTGATCGTGTTCGGCATGGGGGCCCTGTTCCTGGTCACCGACTACGGTCTGCGCAAGCAGCGTCCGGAGGTCTACGAGCGCCGGAGCAAATGGCTCCTGGCCGTCTCCCTTCTGCTCGGCTGGGTCCTCGGCGTGCTGATCGAAGTCTCCACCAACGTCGTCGCCCTGTGGTTCGCGTTCCTGGCCGGCGTCATGCTGATCTCGACCATCGGCGAGAAGATGTCGATGGAGCAGCGCGGTTCGTTCTGGCCGTTCCTGGCCGGCGTGACCGTCTTCACCGCCCTGATCCTGTTGCTCGAGCACTTGCCGCAGGCCGACTTCTGATCGTCGGCGCCCGAACGGAGCGGGCGGCGAGCCGGCAGGTAGGCTGCCCGACTACTTCGGCGCCGCGACGCGGAAGAACAGGCTGTAGATCACCGGCACGACGCCCAGGGTGAGGACGGTACCGAGCGCGAGCCCGAAGGAGATCACGATCGCCATGCCGTAGAACAGCGGGTCCTGCCAGACGATCAGCGGCATGAGGCCCAAGAGCGTGGTGATCGTGGTCATCAGGATCGGCCGGAAGCGCGAGACCGCCGCGTTCACGATCGCGTCGTAGGGTTCGGCGCCGGCCTTGCGCTCGGCCTCGATGCTGTCGATCAGGATGATGCCATTGTTGATGATGATGCCGGCCAGGCTCAGGAGGCCGAGCAGCGTCATGAAGCCGAAGGGCGCGCCGGTCACCAGCAGCCCCACGATCGAGCCGACGACGGCCATGGGAATGGTCAGCAGGATGATGCCGGCGCGGCGCACCGAGTTGAACTGCCAGACCAGCAGGATGACGATCAGCATGCCGGCCAGGGGGAAGCTCGCGAAGAGATGTCCCTGTGCTATCTCCGCGTCCTCCAGTTCGCCGCCCATCTCCCAGCGATAACCGGGCGGCAGGTCGAGGGTCTCGATGGCCGGCATCATGGCCTCGACCAGCTGACCCGCCTTGAGATGGACGTGGTTGGCGCTCACCGTGATGGTGCGCTCCAGGTTGCGCCGGTTGACGAAGTAGGGGTCCCAGACGGTCTGGATGTCGGCGATCTGCGTGAGCGGCACGTTGGTGCCCCTGGCGCTGGAATAGACGTTCATGGCCGAGAGGCTCGACAGCTGATCGCGCTCGCCCTCGACGCCGCGCAGCATGACCGGGATCACTGCGTCGCCCTCGCGGTAGTCCGTGATCGTGCCGCCGCTGACGAAGGCGCCCAGCGTGCTGGCGATGTCCGCCGAGGTCACGCCCGCGCGTCGCGCCCGGTTCTGGTCGACCACGACCTCGACCTTGAGGACCCGGTTCTCCCAGTCCTGCTTGGCGTGGATGGTGCCGGGGATGGCGCGGAGCCCGTTCAGCAGGTGCTCCGCCCGCGACATGAGGACGGTCTCGTCGGCGCCGCTGATGCGGAACTCGACCAGGCCGGTCTCCGACGCCCCCAGCCACATGGCCTTCACCTGGCCCTGCGCCTCGGGGTAGGTGACCTCGATATGGCGGCGGGTCCGCGCCAGCATCTCGGGGACCTGGGTGTTGGACTCAGTCTCCACCAGGAGGAAGGCGACGTGGGGGTCGGGATTGATCGGCGTGAGGGAGAGGAAGAAGCGCGGCCCGCCGCTGCCAGCGTAGGCGACGGTACTTGTGACTTCGGGATTGATCGACCCGTCCTTCAGCCAGTCGCTCAGGCCCCGGACCACCCGGGTCGTCTCGTCGATATGCGCTCCCGCCTCGAGGTCGATGTAGACCAGGTACTGGTTGCGGTCGTTGGCCGGAAAGAACTCCTGAACCACGAAGCGCGACAGAAGAACCACGGCGAGCACGATGGTGGCGACCACCGCGATGCAGATCGTGCGCTGCCGCAGGAGCGTCTCGAGAAAGACCCGATAGCGCCGGTAGAAGGGGGAGTCGTAGAGATCCGTCTTCTCGGTCGCCTGCCCGGTCTGCGGCGGGGCCTTGAGGAACCAGTAGCACATGGTCGGGGTCATGAACATCGACATGAACCAAGCCCCCATGAGGACCAGGGTCACGACCTGTCCGATCGACCGCGTGTACTCGCCGACGCTGCCGACGGCGAGCGCGATCGGCATGAAGGCGAGGATCGTGGTCACCGTGGAGGTCAGGAGCGGCAGCCCCAGGTTCCGGCCCGCGTCGATCGCAGCCTGCTTGCGGTCCTCGCCCTGCTCGATCCGGTTGCGGATGTTCTCGGCGACGACGATCGCGGCATCGACCATCAGGCCCAGGGCGATGATCATGGTCGCGATCGACATGCGCTGCAGTTCGACGTCGAGCACCGACATGCCGATCAGGCCGAGCAGGATGGTCAGCGGTACGAAAGACCCGACGATGAGGCCGGTCCGCACGCCCAGGAAAAGCACGACCACGATGAGCACGATGACCAGCGTTTGGGCCAGGTTCACCAGAGCGCCGTTGACCGCCCGCTCGACCAGGACCGGCTGGAAGGTGGCGTACTCGAGGAAGTAGCCGAACGGCAGGGTCTGCTTGATCTCCTCGATCCGCTGGGTCAGGCGGTCGCCGAACTCGACCGAGTTGACGCCGTCCAGGATCGTGACGCTGAGCACGATCGCCGGACTGCCGTTGAAGAAGACCGGCCGGTCGGCGGGGTCGGCGTAGTCTCGCCTGACCTCGACGATGTCCTTGAGCGGGATCGTCTGGTCGCTGTCGGGCAGGGGAATGAGGACCTCGGCGATCTCCTCGACGCTGTCGAAGGTCCCGGTCGCCTCGATGGAGACGTTCTGGCCGTAGGCGTCTATCACGCCCCCGGGCAGCAGGATGTTCTGGTCCCGCAGCGTCTCGACGATCATGCCCGGCCGTATCCCGAGCCGCGCCAGCCGCGTGTTCGAGACCTCCAGGAACACCCTTTCCTGTTGGACACCGAAGGTCTCGACCCGTTCCACCCCGGCCAGGGCGTCGAGCCGTCGCCGGGCCTCGCGCGCCACGCGGCGCATCTCCTCGAGCGAAAAGCCGTCGCTCCACAGGGCGATGGTCGCCACCGCCGTCAGGCCGACGTCGTCGTTGACGACGGGGCCGATGGTCCCGTCCGGCAGGGTCGGCCTGAGGTCGTCCATCTTGTTGCGCAGGTCCTTCCAGACCAGGTCGATGTCCTCGCCCTGCACCCAGTCGTCCAGCTCCAGGTGGACGATGGAGGTTCCGGCCTTGGAGTAGGACCAGATGTCGTCGACCTCGCCGATCTCGCGGACCTTTTCCTCCACCTCGAAGGTGATCAGGTCCTCGATCTCGTAGACGTCCATCCCCGGGAACGAGGTCACGACGATGGCCTCGCGGATCTCGATCGAGGGGTCTTCCTGGCGCGGATAGTCGAGAAAGATCAGAAACCCGACCAGGGGGATGGCGAGCAGGAAAATGACCGTGATTCGGTTGGTCTCGATCGCGAACTCGGTGATCTTTCCGAACATGCTCCGGGCCCTAACCCGGGGCCCCGCCGCCGGCCGGCGGCGCCATGAGTTCGACAGCCTGACCGTCGACCAGGAAGTTCGCCCCAGCCGTGGCCACGATGTCCCCGGCCGCGACGCCGGTCACGGCGACCATGTTGCTTGCCAGCGTGACCGTGGGCTTGACCGGCGTACGGCGCACGGTTCCGCTCCCGGGTTCGTAGACGAAGACGAAGCCCTGCTCCGGCCCTTCGCCGGGGGTGACGGCCGAGAGCGGGACCAGGTAGCCGGTCTCACCGGCCTCGTCCGCCAGGGTCACCGTCACTTCGGCCGACATGCCGGGGCGCATCCCGGCCGGCGGCTCGATCAATGCCGCGTTGACCGGGAAGGTGTTGCCGGCGCCCGCGGCGCTGCCGACCTCGGTGACCAGGGCCTCCACCGCCTCTGCGAACTGGGGAAGCTTGACCGAGGCCGGCATGCCCAGAATGATCTGCGCGATGGTCGTTTCGGGCACCCCGAAGGCGGCGTCCAAACCGCCCTCGGCATCGATCCTGAACAGTTCCTGGCCGGCGCGGACCTCGACGAAGGCATCGACCGTTCGGAGCGAGATGAACCCGTCGAAGGGGGCGGTCAGCGTCGTGTTTCTGAGGTCTCTCTCGGCCAGGCTGAGCCTGGCGACCGCGTAGTCGACGCGGCTCAGGGTGGCGCGATAGTCGCGCTCCGCGTTGTCGAAACGGGCGCGCGCGACCCATCCCTGCTCGTAGAGGGTCTTCTGCCTCTCGTACTCCGCCTTCGCCTGCGCCAGGTTCGCCCGAGTCGTCTGGAGATCCGCCTGGGCCGCCTGCACGCTCAATTTGAAGGGCTCCTGGTCGAGCACCGCCAGGACCTGTCCCGCGGTCACCTGATCGCCCTGATTGACCGCGACCTTCTGCACGTTGCCGGTGATCTGGAAGCTCAGGCTGGAAGAGTCGCTGGCCTCGATGACGGCGGAGAACCGCCGGACCTGGCCGCTGGCCACTTCGGTAACGGTAAAGGTCCTGATCGGCCGTGCGGGCTGCTCGATCGGCGGCGGCTGCTCGTCGCAGGCCGCCGTGAAAGCCAAGAGCACCGTGCACAAGCCGAGCCGAATCGCAGTCGAGCGCATCCCATCCCCCCTCTCTCTCCCGCGTCGCTGGGCCAGCCCGCCGCGCGGCGTTGGCGGGCCGAGCCTCGTTCACCCTACACCGTGGGCGTCCCGCACAAACTTGCTCTGGGTCACAGTGGCGGCAGACGAGCCGTGACTCTAGAGCAGATCGCGATCGAATGGAATCGCCTGGGGCAATCCCTTAATTCCGTGAACCTTGTTTGTACCTCTGACCCAGAGCTGTGCCGCGCCGGCCAGCCGGGAGCCCCCGTGGCAGCCCCGATCGATAACAGCGTCTTTACGATTTTCCTTCAAAGTGGCGGGTCAACCGTGGCGGAGGGTTCGATGACGTTCAGGAAGCCGGCAATCGGCCTGTCCATCGTGTTCGCGGCGCTGCTCGCCGCGTTCCCGGCGCAGGCCTACATCGGCCCCGGCGCAGGGCTCAGCGCCATCGGCACGGCCGTTGCCGTGGTCGGCGCGTTCCTCCTCCTGATCGTCGGCTTCGTCTGGTATCCGGTGAAGCGCTTCCTCAGGAACCGGAAGGGTGCGGAGCCGAAGGTCGAGGAACAGCAGCTGGACCAGCAGCAGAGCTAAGCTCTCGTCAATCTTACCGGGACGTTAAATGCTCGTCCTTTCCATCATCGCGGCGGCGTCGATCGGCCTCTTCCTGGTCGTCTTCTGGCTCGCCGGGATCATGCAGGTCGCCAGAGAGGCGATCACGATCGCCCGCGGTGCCGCGGCGACGGTGCGCGCGCCCGATCTCGACGACCTGGCCCGCGAGCAAGCGGTCCAGGCGGCGGCGCTGAGGCTGCTGACGCTCTCGGCGATCCTGATCCTGCGCAGCCTGCTGGCGCTGGCGGCGGCCTTCGTGCCGATCGCGCTGTGCGACTGGATCGGGCTGTCGCCCATGACGGCGACCCTGGATTTCATGGAGCGTTGGGACGTGATCGCCGTCGCCACCGTGGCGATCTGCGCCGGGTACTGGGCGAGCCTCCGCTTATGGCCGCGCTGAGCGACTACTCCAGGCTCGACCGGCTGGTCCATCAGATCGCCTTCTCGTTCCCCAACGTTCAGCTCTCGGCCTCCGAGATCGAAGACAGCCTTTTCGGGAAGGATCTCGGCCGGGTCGACATGGGGCCGCCGATCTTCATCACCTCGCTGCCGCGCGCGGGCACGACCATCCTGCTCACCGCGCTCAACGCGGCGCCCGAGCTGGCGACCCATCTCTACCGCGACATGCCCTTCGTGCTCGCCCCGCTCCTGTGGTCGCGGCTCAGCGGCGGGTTCCGCAAGCAGGCGGCACCGCGCGAGCGGGCCCACAAGGACGGCATCGAGATCGGCTACGACAGCCCGGAAGCCTTCGAGGAGGTCATCTGGCGGACCTTCTGGCCCGAGAAGTACGGTCCCGAGGGGATCGCGCTCTGGTCGAGCGGCGATGCCAAGGCCGAGGGCCGGGACTTCATGCTCCGCCATTTCCGGAAGATCGTGTCGCTGCGCTGTGGCGGCGCGCGGCGGATTGGGCGCTACCTGTCGAAGAACAACGGCAACATCGCGCGGCTCGACCTCATTCCCGGCCTGTTTCCCGATTCGGATATCCTCGTTCCCCTGCGCAAGCCCCTGGCCCACGCCGCCTCCCTGCACCGGCAGCACCTCGCCTTCCTGCAGCGGCACCGAGAGGACCCCTTCGCGCGGCGCTACATGGAGGACATCGGGCACTACGAGTTCGGCGCCCTGCATCGCCCCTTCCGGTTCGAGGGCCTCGACGGCCTGACGCGGGGGCTCGAGCCGACGGATCTCGACTACTGGCTGGCCTACTGGGTCGCCGCCTTCGAGCACGTGGCGGGCCGCCTCGACCGCGTCCGCCTGCTGGGCTACGAGGACATCTGCCGGCGCGGCGAGGCCGTCGGCGGCGAGCTCTGCGAGCTGCTCGGTCTGGACCGGGCCAGCGCGCCTGAGATCGGCCGGGCCTTCCGGCCGGCGCCGGAGGTCCCGCCCGAGGTCGCGGCGCACCGCAGCAAGACCAGGGACCGGGCCGAGGCGCTCTACGCGCGGCTGGTCCCCGCGATGCTCTGAGTCACGAGTTGATCACCATCCGCTCTAGGGGCAGCGCCAGTCCTGCACCGTGAAGAAGGAGGCCGGGTAGACCCGGGCCTCGGTGACCTCGAGAACCTCGTCCTCGTCGTAGCGGTTGATGTATTCCCAGACGATCCTGCGCTCGGCGTCGACCTCGAACACGCGCCCCGCTTCGAACTCGGTGATCAGGAAGCCGCCGCCCGGCAGGGTTTCGTGCTTGCCGCGGATGACCGTCAGGAATTCCTCGCCGGGCCGCTGGCCGTAGGCCACCTCCGACACGCCGGTCGCGGGGTCGACCCTCACGATATTGCTGTCCCTGGGGACGTCCAGCCGGGCCAGGTCTTGCGGGCCCAGGGCGTTCCGATAGACGTTGTTGTTGAAAACCGTGATCGTGCCGTCCGGGTTGAACTCCGGGTCGTGCTGCCGACGCCAGGGCCCGACGCTGTTCCACTTGATCTTCCAATCGTCGGGATCGACGACGAAGACAAGGTTGAAGGCCCGAAGCGAGACCACCAGGTCGCCCGCGTCGAAGTCCGGGAAGGCGTCGGCGATCGCCTGGGGCAGCTCCCCGATCTTGTTGGCGTGGACGAGCTCCTTGCCCCACGCAAGGCCGGTGCGAAAATTGATGCCGGACGCGGTCAAGACCGTCTCGAGGCCGTTCTCGTAGAGGATCTCGGGGATCGACTTCTGCAGCAGGATCTCGCCGTCGTCCGAGACCTTCAGGATGAGGTCCTCGTCGCCGATGGTGAAGGGCGGAAACTTGGCGCTCTCCTCCGGCCCGACAAAAGCGCGCCCCGGGATCCAGTATCCGCCGTTCTCGGATCTCTCGATCGAGTGGTGCGTCGGGTGGGCGAGCGTCCAAACCACCTCGCCGCAGCGCGACAGCTTGACGGTGCCGTTGTACTCGTAATTGAAGACCACCGATCCGTCGGGGTGCAGCAAGGCGCCGTGGAGATCGGTGTTGAGATCCCTCTGGGGCGGGTACTTGAGATGCGAGGTGTCCGGGAAGTGCTCCGAGAAGCGGACCGGCCATCGGGCCACCGGCGTGCCGTCGCGTCGGATCAGCCGCAGTTCGTTGCCGCCGTCGAAGAACCCCGACATGAAAACGAGGCTGCCGTCGTCCGACATTTCGTTGACCGTGACGCCGCTTCCCGCGTCGCGGGCCGGCTGACGAAAGTGCGTCGGCACGCCTTCCGGCGCGAAGACCGCGACCTCCAAGAGCACGAGGCCCAGGTTCTCGCTCAAGGCCTTGTAAGCCTGATAGGCGAAGTTCTTCTCGGCGCCCGAGTACATGCCCGCCCCGAAGAACACGATGAACGCGAGCAGAACCGCCGAGATATGCGACGTTATCTTCTCCATGCTCTTCCGCAAGACACCCTCCGGCGGATTGGTTGTCCCTCGAGGGTTCCGGTCGGCGCTTCGATCACGCGGGCGGTGTCGAGAGAGGGGCGGTCACGAGGGGCTGAGCCCGCCGCGCCGGCCCGTTTCAGCGCCTCGGCCTGAAGGACGGAATCCTGCCCTGGAGTGAAGCGCGAGGGTGTTGAGCAAGCCTTAAACAAAGGCGAGAAAATCATTCGCGTGCCGTCGACCGACGCGGCCAGGGGCGTGATCGAGGCCCGGCAGACCGGCCTTCCGTCCCGGTGTTCCCGCCCGCATGGCCTTCCCCGGCGAAGCAATTTGGTAACGCAACTTCGGCACTATCGGCTCAGGGCATTTTCTTGCGCGACCTCCTCATCCGGGTTCTCCGGTCGATCGAATGGGCCTGACACTCTCCACCGTCGAGGCGCTGGCGCCGGATCAGCCGTCGCTGAAGGCCGCTTCGAAGCTGATGAAGCCGGCCAAGTGGCCGCTGCGCGCGCGCGAGGAGGGCGGCGCCCTGATCTGGGGCGAGTGCCAGGGCTCGGGCGCCAATCCCTATCGGGTGATGGCCGACACCTCCGACCAGGGCTACAAGTGCACCTGCCCGTCGCGCAAGTTCCCCTGCAAGCACGTTCTTGCCCTCATGTGGATGTACGCCGAGGAGGCCGGCGCCTTCAGTCCGGAGGAAATCCCCGAGTGGGTGACCGACTGGCTCGGGCGCCGCCGAAAGGGCGGCGCCAAGCCCGAGAGCAAGAAGGAATCCAAGGCGGGTCCGGCCAAGAGCCTGACCGCGGCCGCCGCGGCCGAGGCGCCGGCGGCGCCCGATCCCAAGGCCGAGGCGCGGCGCAAGGCGGCGGCGGAGAAGCGCGCGGCGGCGACCCGCCGCTCGATCCTGGCCGCGACAGAGGACATGGAGCAGTGGATCGCCGATCAGCTCCGGACCGGGCTGAACGGCTTCCTCGCGGAGTCGACCGAGCGCTGCCGCCGGATCGCCGCCCGCCTGGTCGACGCCAAGGCGGCCGCCCTGGCCAGCCGGATCGACGAGATGCCGGCCCGCCTTCTCGCCCTGCCGGCCGAACAGAGGCCCGACGCCGCGATCAGCGAGCTGGGAAAACTGGTGCTGCTCGCCCGCGCCTGGCGCGCGGCGCCGGACGACCCGGAACTGCGCCGGAGCGTGGCGACGGGCGAGACCCGCGAACAGGTTCTCGAGGACTCCGAGGCGCGCCGGGTCAGCGCGACTTGGGAGGTCCTGGGCGAAGAGGTGACCACCCTGCGCGACGGCCTGATCAGTCAGGCGACGTGGCTGCTCAACCTGGACGAGGGTCCCCAGCGATTCGCCCTGCTGCTCGACTTCTTTCCCGCGGCGACCGGGCGGCGCGGCGGCGCCTTTTCCGCTGGCGAGCAGTTCTCGGCGGAGCTCGCCTTCTATCGTGCCGCAACGCCGCTGCGCGCCATCATCGTCAGCCGCGAACCGGCGAACGGCGCGGCCAAGCCCTGGTGCAACGCGGCCGGCGCCGATCCCCTGGCGGGCTACGCCGCGGCCCTGGAATCGGCGCCCTGGAGCCTGAGCGCCCCGCTTCTCCTGCCGGCAGGCCGGATCTGTTCCGAGCCCTCGGGACAGCAGTGGTGGCGCGCCGCCGAGGGTGGCGCGACCCTGCCGCTCGCCGAAGCGGCGCCAACGGTCGCTCTCGGCGTGGACCTTTCCGGTGCGGCCGGCATCTGGACCGGAACCCGCCTCACTCTGCTCGCCGGCCAGAGCGACTGGGGCCGGCTTTCCTTCGAGGGCTGACGTGCAGGATCTCGAGAGCCATCTGTCCCGGATCAAGGCGCGCTGGCTGATCGGCGGCGCCGCCGCCGGCCAGGTCCCGCCGGAATGGCAGCCGATTGTCGGCGCCGACGGCGATGCCGAGCTGCGTCTCGTGGTTCTCGTCGGGCAGGCCTCGCAGATCGGTTTCCGCCCCGTGCCCAGTGCCGAGCTGACGCCCAGTCCGGGCTTGCCTTCCCTGTCCTTGCCCTGCCTCCCGGCGCCGGCGCGGGCCCGGTTTCGCCGTGTGCTCGGCTCGCTGAAGCCGAGCAAGGAGCAGATGTCCGCCCTTCTCGCGCTTCTGGCCGGGCGCGGCTACGTGGCGCATCCGGCGGATTGGATGCCGGACGCCAACGACGAGGGGACGCCGGCGGTCTATGGCCCCTGGATCGCCTGGCAGACGTCGCAGGAGGCCAAGAGCCCGCAGGAGGAATTGACCGAGGAGAACTGGGACCTCTGGTGGCCGGCGGAGCGGCGCGCTGCCCTGCGCGCGCTGCGCGTCAAGGATCCGTCGGCGGCAGCCGCGCTGATCGTCGCCAAGGGAGCGGAACTGAAGGCCGACCAGCGGCTGCGCGTCGTTGAGCTCTTCGCGGTCGGGCTGTCGGAGATCGACGTGCCCTACCTGGAGGGTCTGGCCGCGGACCGCTCGGGCAAGGTCAAGGAACTTGCCGCCCGCCTGCTGGCCCGACTGGGGCGGATCGAGGACGCCGACGAGAGCGTCGTGGAACTCGCGGAGTTTCTCAAGGTAGGCTCTTCCGGCCTGCTGGACCGCGGCAAGACGGTCAGTGCAAAGAAGCTCAAGACCAACGCCCAGCGGAACCGGCGACGGCAGCTCTTCGACACCCTGACACTGTCCGGGCTGGCGGCGGCGCTGGAGATGAGCGAGCTCGACCTGGTCCGGGTCTGGAGGCCGACCCGCGATACCGAGGCAACCATTGAATTCGTGTCCATGGTCGCCCAGACCGGGTCAGACGCGGTGCAGCGCCCCTGTCTCGATCACCTGCTCGGCGACTTTACCGGTTCACTGTTGATCCTCCTGCCGCTGGTCGCCCGCCTGGACGAGACCGCGCGGCGCGACGTCGCCGCGGAGTTCATTACCAGGGACGAGCTGACCTTCGAGGCTTCGGTGGCCTGCGCCGGCGAGCGGCTCGGTCTTGCGACGGCAAGGGAGATCGAGGCCGCGCCGGCCCACCGGGCCTTCCTGGACAATCTCAAGAAGGTGCTGGCCGACGATCAGGGTAAGCGCCGCCAGGAGGAGGCGCTACTGACCGAGGGCCTCGTCAATCTCGGCCTGCTGGCCGACCAGTCCGCCGCTGCCAAGCTGCTCGAGCAAGTGACGGCTGCCGGCATGATGTCCGTCGACCCCCAACTCGACCTTCTGCATCTGAACGCCGCCCTGGAACGGAGATCCGACCATGACTGAGGTTCTGCGCCTGCCCGCCGAACAGTCCTATGCCGCCGACCTGGAAGCCCTGAAGGCTGGCGACGACGCGCCCAAGCCGACCGGCTGGGCACTGTCGCCCCAGGCCGTCGTGACCTACCTGATGGGCGGCAAGGCGCCGAACGGGGCGGAGATCAGCGCAAAGTACGTCGGCGACCGGCGGCTGATCGAGACCGCGGTGGCGACCCTGGCGACCGACCGGGCGCTGCTCCTGCTCGGCGTGCCCGGCACCGCGAAGTCCTGGGTCTCGGAACACCTGGCCGCCGCGATCAGCGGCGATTCCACGCTGGTGATCCAGTGCACCGCCGGGACCGACGAGAACCAGATCCGCTACGGCTGGAACTACGCCCAGCTCCTGGCCAAGGGGCCGAGCCGCGAAGCCCTGGTGCCGACGCCGCTGTTCCGCGCCATGGAGTCCGGCAGCCTCTGCCGCATGGAGGAGCTGACCCGCATGGGCTCCGACGTGCAGGACACGCTGATCACGGTGCTGTCTGAGAAGATGCTGCCGATCCCCGAATTGAACGACTCGGTCTATGCCGCGCGCGGCTTCAACCTGATCGCTACGGCCAACAACCGGGACAAGGGCGTGAACGAGCTCTCCTCGGCGCTGAAGCGCCGCTTCAACGTGGTCGTGCTGCCGCTGCCCGACGACATGGACCAGGAGATCGCCATCGTCACCAGGCGGGTCGGAGAGATGGCCGCGACCCTGGAGCTGCCCGCGCCGAAGAACGTGGCCGAGGAGGTCGCCCGGGTGATCGCGATCTTCCGCGAGCTGCGCGGCGGCGAGACCCTGGACGGCAAGGTCGCCCTGAAGACCCCGACCGGCAACCTTTCGACCGCCGAGGCGATCGCCGTCATGGTCGGCGGCCTCAGTCAGGCCGCGTTCTTCGACGGCGGCAAGCTGAGCGCCGAGGGCATCGCGCCCAACATGCTGGGCGCGATCGTCAAGGACCCGGTGCAGGACAAGGTCGTCCTCGAGGAGTACCTGGAGACCGTGCTCAAGAAGCGGCGCGACTATAGCGACTACTACAACGTCATGACCGATCTGGTCTGAGACCTTGGCCGCCGACGTCCATATTTTCGGCATTCGCCACCACGGGCCCGGCTCGTCGCGCCAGCTGGTGCAGGCGCTCGACGCGCTCGAGCCCGCCGAGGTGCTGATCGAGGGGCCGTCGGACGTGTCCGAGCTGCTGCCGCTTCTGGCCGATCCGGCGATGGTGCCACCGGTCGCGCTCCTGACCTACCCGGCCGATGCGCCGGACCAGGCGGTGTTCTGGCCCTTCGCCCGCTTCTCGCCGGAATACCAGGCCGTCTGCTGGGCGGTCGCCCGCGGCGTACCGCTGCGCTTCATCGACCTGCCGACCTGGTGGCGTCTGCCGAAGAAACCGCCGGAAGAGGAGGGCGAGGCCGAGCCGGAGGGCGATGCCGCGACCGATCGGGCCCAGCAGATCCTGCGCGACCCGATCGGGACGCTCGCCCACGCCGCCGGCTACGAGGACGGCGAGAGCTGGTGGCGCGACGTGATCGAGGAGAATCCCGCGCCGGGCCCGGTCTTCGCGGCCGTGGCCGATGCCATGGCGGCGCTGCGCGAGGGCCGCCCGCCGGACGACGCCTTCGAGGCGGCGCGCGAGGCGCACATGCGCCTGGAGATCGCCAAGTCGGCCAAGGCCGCGAGCGGCCCCGTCGCGGTGGTCTGCGGCGCCTGGCACGTGCCGGCGCTCGAGGAGAGGCACGCGGCCAAGGACGACCAGGCCCTCCTCAAGGGCGCCGAGAAGCGCAAGGTCCTGGCGACCTGGGCGCCCTGGACCGCGCCGCGGCTGGCCTTCGACAGCGGCTACGGTGCCGGTGTTACGGCGCCGGGCTGGTGCGCGCACATCTGGGACAGCGATCAGGCGCGCATCGTTCCCGGCTGGCTCGGCAAGATCGCCGCCCTGCTGCGCGGGAACGGACACCTGGTCTCGACCGCCTCGCTGATCGAGGCGCAGCGCCTGGGGCAGAGCCTGGCGGCCCTGCGCGGCCGGCCGGCGCCCGGTTTCGAGGAGCTGTGCGACGCGGCGATCGCCTGTCTCTGCTTCGGCGAGGCCCTGGTCTGGGAAAGCATCGCGCGCGACCTCCTGGTCGGCGCCGAGGTCGGCGCGATCCCCGAGGCGGTGCCCCTGGCACCGCTGCTCGAGGACCTGCAGCGCCAGCAGAAGGCCGCCCGGCTCAAGCCCGAGGCCCTGGAGCGCGAGCTCGCGCTCGATCTGCGCAGCGAGAGCGGCCTGTTCCGCTCGGTTCTGCTGCACCGCCTTAGCCTGCTCGGCGTGCCCTGGGGCAAGCTTTCCGACGTCGGGCGCAGCCGCGGCACCTTCCGCGAGCGGTGGGTGCTGCGCTGGGAGCCGGAATTCGCGGTCCGCCTGGTCGAGAATCTGGTCTTCGGCGCGACCATAGAGCAGGCGGCGGCCGGGCGGGTCCAAGCCGACCTCGACAGGGCGGCCGACCTCGGCGCGCTCGCAGACCTGGTGCTCTCGGCACTCACCGCCCAGCTGGAGACGGCCGCCGCCAAGGGCACCGAGGCCTTGAGCCAGCGCGTGGCCCAGACCAGCGACGGCGTGGAGCTCCTGACCGCCGTGCCGCCCATGGCCGATATCCTGCGCTACGGTGAGGCTCGGGCGCGGGACACGGCGTCGCTGGGCGACCTCCTGCGGCGCATCGCGGTTCAGGGCGCCATCGCCTTGCCCTATGCCGCGCGCAATCTGGACGCCGATGCCGCGTCCAGCCTGCGCGACTGCGTGCGGGCCGCGGATGCCGCGATCCGCTTGGCCGAGCTTGAGGGCGAAGACCTGGAACAGTGGACGCGGGCGCTCAAGACGCTGCTCGGCGACGACCAAGCGGCGCGATTGGTCGCGGGGACTGCGGGCCGTTTGCTCTACGAGGCGGAGGAGATCGCGCCGGAAGAGGCGGTCGGCCTCCTGGGGCGCATGCTCTCGCCCGGCTCGGCGGTGGCCGGGGCCGCCGCCTTCTTCGATGGCTTCTTCGAGGGCGCCGGCCAGCGCCTGATCCACGACAAGGGCCTGCGCGACTGTGTCGACACCTGGCTGATGAGCCTCGACGAGGACGCCTTCATTCAGTACCTGCCGCTGTTCCGCCGGGTTTTCTCCGGCCTCGACGGGAGCGAGCGGCGGCACCTGCTGGACGCGCTCTTCGGGCGCGCGATACGCGCCTTGCCCGGCCTGGCCGCGGCGCCGGACGCCGCCGAGGTCTGGCCGCGCCACCTTGCCAAGCTCACCGAGATCCTGAACGCGGAGGCCGCCGATGGCCGATGAGGAACAGCAGCGCCGCTGGCGCCTCGCCCTGGGGGGCGAGGAAGAGGCGCTCTCAGAGCGGGACCAGCGGCTCTCCAACTGCCTGAGCGCTCTCTACGGCGCGGGCCCGGGCGACGGCAAGGGCAACGGCAAGGACAAGCGCGGCGGGCTTGGCCGCTCGGCGCCCAGCGTCGCCCGCTGGATGGGCGACGTGCGCGAGTTCTTCCCGGCGCCGGTGGTCCAGGTCGTGCAGAAGGACGCCTTCGACCGCCTCGGCCTCCGGCAGATGCTGGTCGAGCCGGAGTTCCTGGCGGCGGTCGAGGCCGACGTCAATCTGGTCGCCGATCTCGTCTCGCTGCGCGGCGTCATGCCGGAGAAGACCAAAGAGACCGCGCGGGAGGTCATCGCCAAGGTGGTCGCCGAGCTGATCGAGCGGCTGGAGCGGCGCACCGCCGAGGCGATCCGCGGTGCGATCGACCGCTCGCGGCGCACTTTCCGGCCGCGCTTCAACGACATCGACTGGCCGCGCACGATCCGCGCCAACCTGCGCCACTACCAGCCCGAGCACGAGACCATCGTCCCCGAGCGGCTGGTCGGGTTCATGCGTCAGCAGCGCCGGATCGTCGACCTGGACGAGGTGGTGCTCTGCGTCGACCAATCGGGCTCCATGGCGACCTCCGTGGTCTACGCCTCGATCTTCGCCGCCGTCATGGCCTCGCTGCCCGTGGTCCAGACCAAGCTGGTCTGCTTCGATACGGCCATCGTCGACCTGACCGAGGAACTCGCCGATCCGGTCGAGGTCCTGTTCGGCGTCCAGCTCGGCGGCGGGACCGACATCAACCAGGCGGTGGCCTACTGCGAGAACAAGATCGAGCGGCCGACCAAGTCGCACCTGGTGCTGATCACCGACCTCTACGAGGGCGGCAACGCGAGGGAGCTGGTCGCCCGGATCGCCCGCCTGATCGGCATGGGGGTCAACGTGGTGGTGCTGCTCGCCCTGACCGACACGGGTCAGCCCTCCTACGATCCCGGGTTGGCTGGCGAGATCGCCGCCCTGGGCGCGCCGGTCTTCGGCTGCACGCCCGACCAGTTTCCCGACCTTATGGCCTGCGCGCTGCGACGCGATGACATCCACGCCTGGGCGGCCAAGGAGGACATCAAGCTGATCAGAGCAGGGGACTCCGGCGGTCGGGAGTAGCCGCAGCGCCTCGGCCTGAAGGACGGAGTCCTGCCCTGAAGTGAAGCGCGAGAGTGTCGAGCCGAGGCGGGAAAAGCCCCCCAGATCATGGCTTTCGACGAGCCATGCCTGAAGAATTGGATGTTAAGCGAGCGCGGAGTCTTCCGAGTGCCGCGCATCACGGTAGGATGACGCGGTTTCCCTTCGATTCGAGGTTGTGCTATGAATACTGTCGGAACTGCCACTCCTAGAGGCAGTTCCTTGAAACCGGGATTACTCGGGCATGATCGAACGCACCTCTTCCGAGAAGAGGGGGGCGGGGGCGCGGCGGACCACCAGCCAGGACTTTCTCCGCGATTGTCCGGCGAGTGTGGCCCAACTTTTTCAGTACTGGGATTCGAGGCGCGGCGAACGCCGCATGCCGAAGCGCGCGGACATCGATCCGGGAGACTTCAAGAGGCAATTGCCCGGCATCCTGCTGGTGGATGTCGAAGGCGAGGGGAAGAGGGGGCCCGCTCGCTTCCGGTATCGCGTGGTGGGCACTGGGGAGGTCGATCTGCGCGGCCACGACCCGACCGGCAAGCAGGTCGAGGAGGGCTTCTTCGGGCCGAGCCGCGAGGACGTGATCGCCTGCTACGAAACGGTCCGGCGCGGGCGCAGCTTCCTCTACGATCCGCTCGAGTACACCACGCCCGATGGGAAATGGTCCGACGAGTGCACGATCTTCCTGCCCTTGTCGGAAGACGGCGAGACGGTCAGCCAGATCCTGGTCTACTCCGTGCGGCGCGGGAGAGACGCCTGAGCGCCGCGTTACATGATCTGCTGGAACAGCGTTTGGCGCTCGGCCACCGAGCGTAAGGGTCTCGTTGCCGGCGGCCAATCTCAAATCGAAAAACCCGATGGCGGGCACGAAGATAAATCGTGCCGGGAACATGGCGGCTTGGGCGTAACGTCGCGCTTGGGGAGAGGCCTTCTCGTCAGCGCGAGGCCCCATGCAGCACCGACTGCCCATTTTCCTAAGACGCCTCGGGTCGCCCGGGGCCGAATCCTTCGCCACCCTCTTCGCCCTCGAGTCGCTCTCCCGGGCAGTGATCGCGACGGTGATCCCGCTGGAGGCGCTCCGCCTGGTGGGCGACGCCCAGGGGGTCAGCAGCCTGTTCTTCGCCGCCAGCCTGGTCGCGCTGGTCGGCGGCCTCATGGTGCCGCTGGTGGTGCGGCGCACGGCGCGGCGCTGGGTCTATTCGGCGGGCGTGATTCTGTTGGCCGCCGGATCCGCCTTGGCTGCGGCTGGGACGCTCGAGGTTTTCATCAGCGGCGTGATGCTGCGGGCGCTCGGCACGGTCGCCGTGATGATCTGCTTCACCCTCTACATCATGGATTTCATCGCCCGGCGGGACTTCAGCCGGTCGGAGCCCCTCAGGATCCTCTATTCCGCCGGCGCCTGGAGCCTCGGGCCCTTCCTGGGCGTCTATCTGGCCGAACGCCTGCATCCCTGGTCGCCCTACGCGCTGGCCGCCGCGACGGCCCTGGCGACGCTCGGCTATTTCTGGTTCCTGCGCCTGACCGACGATCCCGCAGTGACCCAGAAGGCAGGACCGACGCCCTCGCCGCTGCGCTATCTCGGGCGCTTCTTCGCCCAGCCGCGCCTGGCGCTCGCCTGGGTGCTCTCGACGGGGCGCAACATCTGGTGGGTCATATTTTTCATTTACGTCCCGATCTACGCGGTCGAGACCGGGCTCGGCGCGGTCGCCGGCGGCGCCATCGTTTCCTGCGGCACGGCCTTTCTTTTCCTCATGCCGCTGTTCGGCCGTGTGCTGCGCGGCCTCGGCATCCGGAGGATCTTCATCCTGGGCTACGCGCTCTGTGGCGCGCTGACCCTGGCCCTGGTGCCGGCCTGGGAGTACCCCTGGCTCGGCGCGGCGCTGCTAGTCTGCGGCGCCTTCGGCATGGTGGCGGTCGACGCCGCCGGCAACGTGGTCTTCATGCTGGCGGTGCGGCCGCGCGAGCGGGCCGAGATGACCGCCGTCTACTCGACCTACCGCGACGCGGCCGACATCGCGCCGCCGGGCGCCTTCGCCCTTCTGCTGCGGTTCTTCGAGCTGCCGGTGGTCTTCGTGACGGCGGGCCTTACCGCGTTGGGGCTGGCCGCCGCCTCGGTCCGGCTGCACCCCCGGCTGGGGCGCGACCGGGCGCCGGCGGGGGCGGGCGTGGTGCCGCCGGCGGCGCTCAGAGCGGGCCGATCGGCGGCGGGCGCCGCCGCAGGCCGCTGAGCGCGTTGCCGGCCAGCGCGCCGAGCAGCAGCGCGCCGCCGGCGAGCGTCATGGCGCCCGCCTCCTCGCCGAGGAAGAGCCAGACCCAGATCGGACCGAACAGGACCTCGGTCATGGACAGAAGCGCCAGCTCCACGGCCGGCACCGAGCGGGCGCCGATCGTATAGATCGAGAGCCCCAGGCCGAGCTGGACCACGCCGAGGCCGAGCGCCAGGATCGCGTCGTGGCCCGAGACCGCGAAGCCCCGGCCCTGCGCCAGGCACATCAGCGCGGCCACCAGCGTCATGAAGAGGCCGCCGTACCAGACCGCGGCCAGCCGCTGGTCGTCACCGTCGGCGCCGCTCCGGCCGCCGCGCGGCCAGCGCAGGGTCACGGTGAAGAGGGCGAAGCCGAGCGCCGATACCAGCGCCGCCAGGTTGCCGAAGCCGTGCCCCAGGGCGAAGCCGTCGACGACCATGATCCCGACCCCCGCCAGCGCGAAGGCCAGCGCAATCCAGGTGGCCCGGCGCACGCTCTCGCCCAGGACCAGGCGGCCGAGGACGGCTGCCAGGAAGGGCGCGGAGGCGAAGAGGAACATGGCGTTGGCCACGGTCGTGTTGACCAGGGAGACGATCGAGCCGCCGAAGGCCAGGACCAGGCTGAGACCGCCGAAGACCGCGGTCGGGCCGGCGCGCCGGAAGACCGCGAGAGGCCGGCCACGGCTCTTCAGGGTGAGCGCCAGGGAAAGAAACAGCGTCAGTCCGAGCGAGCGGTAGAACAGGATCTGCCACTCGGTTGCGCCTTCCATCAGGCGCACCACGATGCCCACCGTTGACCAGAGGGTCCCGGCCAGCAGCACCAGGGCGAGCCCGCGCCGATAGGCCGGGTGGTCTCTTCCCGCGGTGGCCGTCGCCTCGCTCATGGGCCATTGCTTCGATGCATCCTGCCGATGGGAATGCGGAACCAATCGCCCTGCAAGCCTCGGCGCGACGCTTGCCGTGTCAAATTCGCAGATCTCCGGTAAGCGCCTACTCCGGCGCGCGCGCCCGTGTTAGCGTGCGGCCGCGCAAATCCATCGATCTTCAGGCGCGTCATGCCTCACGAAGGAAAGGCAGCAGCCAAGAAGGACGTCTCCGGGAGTTCGAGCGGCTTTCGGCTGCGCCTTTCGGCGACCCTGACCCTGGGCTTCCTCGTCCTGCTGGTCGCCGCGCTGTTCGGCAGTCTCTGGGTTTCCCTCTCAACCGGGCAGAAGAACACCTTCGACCTGTTGCGGGCCCAGGCGACGATCACGGTGGAACTCGTCATCGGCCTGGTCGAGGAATACCTCGACGACGCCCAGGAGCAGGCCGAGTTCCTGGCCCGCGCGATTGCCGACGGCGATGTCGATCCCTGGGATGACGCGCGCCTGTCTGACATCATGCTGGGCTCCCTGGCGGCGGGAGAGCAGATCAGCGGAATCGTCTTCGTCCGTCCCGACTTCAGCGTGCTCCGCGTCGGCCGACAAAGCGGCGACTTCGTGTTCCTGCCCGGCGACTGGAAGGAGCGCGGAGAGATCCACGACGCCATGACCGACTACGCGGCGCTCACCGGCCGGGATTGGCGGTCGATCACGCTGCCCGAGCCTTTCGGCACGCCGCATATCGTGCTCGCCGAGCCCGTGGTTCGGGACGAGACCTTGCTCGGTCTGGTCTTCTCGATCGTGTCGATCTCATCCCTGTCCCGCTTCCTGGATGAGGCCGACCGGGCCAACGGCACCCACAGCTTCATTCTCTACGGCCGCGACCGGGTCCTAGCGCATCCTTCCTTGGCCGGCGGATTCCGCGGGGTGTCCAAGGAGAAGCCCCTGCCGGCCCTGACCGAGGTCAACGACGTCATCCTATCGTCGATCTGGCAGCCCTCGGTCGACGACATGCCGGAGCTGCTGGCCGGCAGCGGGATCGAGGGCCACGTGGTCCGTGGGCGGGAGGAACACTACATCTACCTGTTCCAGACCCTGGAGCGCTTCGGCGAGCCTCCCTGGATCATCGGGACCTACTTCCGGGAGAGCGAGCTCTCGGACTATCTGGGAGATCTCGTCGTGTCGGGGATCGTCGGACTGGCGATCTTGGTCCTCGGCTGTGTCGCGTGCATTTTTCTGGCGCGCGCGATCGCGCGTCCGATCGCCCGGGTCGAACAGGCCGCGGGATCGATCCGCCGGCTGGACATGGGCGAGTCCACGCCGCTGCCCCGCAGCGTCTTCCGGGAACTCGACAACGTGGCCCAGGCCTGGAACGCCATGCTGGCCGGCCTGCGTTGGTTCGAGACCTACGTGCCGCGAACCCTGGTTCTGCGCCTGATGCAGCTTGGCGAGGACGCGCTGCGCTCGGAGCAGCGCCAGGTCACGGTGCTGTTCACCGATATCGCCGGGTTCACCGGCCTCAGCGCAAAGCAGACGCCGGTCGAGCTGGCGGGTTTCCTGAACGACCACTTCACGCGCCTGGGCGAAGTGATCGAGGCCGAAGGCGGCACGATCGACAAGTACATCGGCGATTCCGTCATGGCCTTCTGGGGCGCACCGGTGGATGAGCCGGAACATGCCCTGCGCGCCTGCCGCGCGGCGCTGGAGATCGCCGAGCGGATCGGCGCGGACAACCGAGAGAGAGCGGAAGGCGAGCCGCCCGTCAGGCTGCGGATCGGAATCCACAGCGGCCCGGCGATTGTCGGTAACATCGGCGCGCCGGGCCGCGTCAACTACACGCTGATCGGCGATACGGTGAACGTCGCCCAGCGCCTCGAGGCCCTGGGCAAGGAAGATCCGGAAGGGGCGCTTCCGCCCGAAGGCGCTGCCGTGACAATCCTGATCAGCGCCGACACGGCGGCCGAGCTTGGGGGGCGCTTCCCGCTCGTCAGCCTGGGCGTTCGGACCCTGCGCGGCCGCGACGAGCCACTCGAGGTCTTCCGCCTCCTGGAAGAGGCCTGACCTGCGCTCTAATCGACCGTCCCGATGTAGGGCAGGTGGCGGTGCTTCTCCGCGTAGTCGATGCCGTAGCCGACCACGAAGAGGTCGGGCACCGTGAAGCCGACGAAGTCCGCCTCGAAGTCGATCTCGCGCCGGCTCGGCTTGTCAGTGAGGGCGCAGGTCCAGACCTTGCCGGCCCCCTCGGCGGAAAGCAGGTCGAGCGCCTTGGCCATGGACCGGCCGGTGTCGACGATGTCGTCGACCAGGAGGACAGGCTTGCCGGCGAGATCGCCGGGCAGCGCGCCGATCAGGCGCACCGACCCGGAGCTCTTCTTCTCCATGCCGTAGCTACTCAACCGCACGAACTCGATCTTGGGCGATAAGCCCAAGGGATGAAGGGCGCGGACCAGGTCGGCGACGAACATGAAACTGCCCTTGAGCAGTCCGACGACGAGCACGTCGCGAGGCACGACCTCCGCAATCTCGCGGGCCAGCGCCGCGACCCGGTCGGCGATCTCGGCCTCGCCGTAGAGCTTGGTAATCCGGTCGCCGCCTTCGACCGCAGTTTCCTGCCCGGACTTCACCAATCTGCCTCCCTCGTTCGCCCCCGGCTGGATAGCACAGGCGGGGCGCCTGTCTGAACCGCTTTGCGCGCAGGCCGCGGCGTCCTATCTTCCGGCAATCTGAAGGACACTTAAGCGCATGCGGCAGGAACAGCATCGTCTGAGCTTTCAGACCCGGGGCCAGGGGCTCCTCGACGTCACCGCCGAGGTGGCCGCCTGGCTCGCCAGGCAGCCCGTCCGCGACGGCCTGCTGACGCTCTTCCTGCGCCATACCTCGGCCTCACTGACGATCCAGGAGAACGCGGATCCGGACGTGCTGTTCGACCTCGAGGCCTTCTTCAAGCGATTGGTGCCCGAAGACGCGCGGCTCTACCGCCACGGCACCGAGGGGCCGGACGACATGCCGGCGCACATCAAGGCGGCGCTGACCCAGACCCAGCTCGCCATTCCCGTCGCCGAGGGAAGGCTTCTGCTCGGCACCTGGCAGGGCATCTATCTCTTTGAACACCGGGCGCGGCCGCACAGCCGCGAAATCGTCCTGCACCTGATCGGGAGCTAGCTCCCGGCGGGACGGCCGGCCGCCGGGGTCAGTCTTCGTACTTGAAGGAGACCTTCAGCTTGGCGCGGTAGACCGCGACCTTGCCGCCTTCGATCTGCATGTCGAGTTCGGAAACCCGGGCGATGCGCAGGTCGCGCAGGCTCGTCCCGGCCCGTTCGACCGCGGCGGCGGCGGCCTTCTCCCAGGAGTCTGTGCTGGTGCCGACCAGCTCTACGACCTTGTAAACGCTCTCTGCCATGGCCTTTCCTCCCCAATGCTTGCGGCCGGCGAAGGGGGCCGCCGACCCGGGCCCTGAGCCAAGACTAGCATGGAATTGAAAGCGGCGCGCAGCCGGCCGGATCAGGCGCGGGTACGTACACGTGCCAGCCGCCGGCCGGGTGTACGCGCACGCAAAGCGGCCAAGTTGCCGCCGCCGTGGCAAGAATTGCTTCTTAATGACGACAACGGCCACCCGGACGAGGGTTCCCGGCCGGGGCGTCAAGATTTTGTTGGCGGTTTTTGGACACACTGCTCGGGCTTGGTTCCGGGCCGGGCGAGGCGATCTCCCGGAACGGTTGGTCAGGCCCTGGCAAGAGCACCCCCGCGTCGATGTCGTTCCTGCGAAAACTCCTCGATTTCTCTATCTACGTCGTGGCGATCCTGGCGATCCTGGTCCCGCCGATCCTCTGGCTGCCGATGACCATCGCGCTGGTCATCACCTCCTGCATCTTCGTCGTGTCCTGCTACTTCACCATCATCAGCGTGATCTCGCCCAAGACCAAGCAGTTCGTCGAGATGGCGCGCTACATCGAGGTCAAGCACACGATCTTCGAGCCGGTGGTCGTGGTGATTTCCTTCTGCAGCCTCTGCTATCTGCTCAACCAGCTGGACAGCTCGATGTTCGTCAACATGGAGCAGAGCTCGGTGCGCGACGTGATCTGGTTCTGCCTGGACAACATCTACAAGGTTCTGCTGCTGGATTTCATGGAGGTCTACGGCTTCGCCGTCACCGAGGTGACCCACAACAGCGAAAACCTCTTCATCTCGTCCCTGGTCTTCCTGTTCCGGACGGTGCTCGGCTTCAGCATTTTCCGCGCAATCTATCTCTTCATCAAGAAGAGCCCGCACCTGGCGGGCTGACCCGAAAGTACGCTATTTGGCCAGATTTAGAGCGCTAAGATTCTGAGATTATTACACTATCCGTTCGCCAGCCGGCAGCGCCGCCGGTGGCGCCGGGCGATCATGGGCCCGGTGTCGGCCAGGTAGGCCTGCATGTGGGGCGTGCCCAGGTGGGTCTCCACCGCCGCCGCGTCGGCGTAGACCTCGTGCAGCAGGACGGTGTTGTCGCTCTCCTCGGGGACCAGGATGTCGAAGCCGAGACAGCCCGGCTCCTTGGCCAGCACGGTCTCGCGGTGCTGGGCGACCCGGGAGAGAAAGCCGTCCATGGCGCCGGGGACCAGCACGAGTTCGACGGAGAGGGCGATGGCGGACATGGCGGGTTTCCTCCTTGGGGTGATGGGCTGTGCTTCTCCCGACGCTGAGCCGGAACCTAGACCCGCAGCAGCGGGCGGCGCTTCTCGACGAAGCTCTCCAGGGCGCTGACCAGGCCGTCGAAATCCGCCTGATCGAGCGGCAGCGAGAGCGCCATGAAGCCGCGGCGGTGGATGTACTGGCCGGCGGCGAGCAGGTCGAAGTGCAGCAGGTCGCGCAAGCCGGCGTGGCTGGCCGCCGCTTCGCCGGCGTCGCGCGGCGAAGCCTCGGCGAAATGGATGTTCATGATCGAGCCCAGGCCGGTCACCCGGATCGGCACGTCCTGCTGGTCGGCCAGGCTGTTCAGGCGTTCGCGCAGGGCGTCTCCCCGCCGGTTGAGGGCGGTCAGCGCCTCGGGCGTCAGGACCCGGGTCAGGCCGGCCAGCCCGGCGGCCATGCTGCAGACGTTGTTGTTGAAGGTACCGGCGTGGGGCAGGTGGCCGGGACGGCGCGGGTCGAAGTGCGCCATCAGCTCGGCGCGCCCGCCGAAAGCCCCGGAGGAGAGGCCGCCGCCCAGGTACTTGCCCAGGGTGGTCATGTCCGGGAGGATTCCCAGCTGGTCCTGCAGGCCGCCGGGCGAGAGGCGCGAGGTCATGACCTCGTCGAAGATCAGCACGATGCCGTGGCGCGCCGCCGCGTCGCGCAGGGCCTGGAGAAAGGCCGGCTCGCCGGGAATGCAGCCGGCGCTGCCCTGCATCGGCTCGACCAGGATGGCGGCCAGGTCGGCGGCCTCCCGCTCGATCACGGCGAGGGCGGCGTCGGCGTCGTTGTAGGGCGCCGAGACGAAGGGGAAAGGCGCGTTGACGGCGACCGGCGCGCCGACCGGGAAGTTCAGCACGCCGCCGTGGTAGCCGCCGTCGAACACCATGACCTTGTCGCGGCCGGTCACGCTGCGCGCGGTGCCGAGGGCCATCAGGTTGGCCTCGGTGCCCGAATTGCAGAAGCGGACCAGGTCGATCGAGGGGATCCTACGGCAGAGCTCGGCGGCGAGCAGCGCCTCGTAGCGGCTCGGGCCGCCCAGGACCGTGCCGCCCGAGAGCGCCTCCTCGATCGCGGCGCGGATCGCCGGGTCGGAGTGGCCGTAGATGCCGGCGGTCAGCTCGCCGACGAAGTCGGTGTAGCGGTTGCCGTCGACGTCCCAGAGATAGGCGCCCTCGGCCCGCTCGATCGTGATCGGGTAGGGCGCATAGTAGATCGCCGAGCGGGTCGAGCCGCCGGGCATGGAGTTGCAGGCCTCCTCGTTCTGTGCCCGGCTGCCGGGGCTGCGGGCGATGAAGGCCGCGCGCGCCTCGTCCAGAGCCATCTCCAGGGTCAGGTTTCTCATGGTCTTCTCCCCTCTGTGCCGGGGTCAGGCCAGGACCTGGCGGCAGGTCTCGGCGAACAGCGTGACGATCTCCTCCAGCTCGCCCCGGGTCGCGTTGTAGGGCGGCGAGAGAATCGCGATGTCGCCCCGTCGCCCGTCGACGTTGCCGCCGACGGGATAGCAGATCAAGCCGTTCTCCATGGCCTGGGCGCGGATCCGGGCGAAGACCTGGCGCTCGGGGTCGAAAGGCGCCTTGCTTTCGCGGTCGGCGACGAACTCGATGCCGAGGAAGTAGCCGCGGCCCCGCACGTCGCCGACGTGGGGATGCTGGCCCAGTTCCCGCTCGAGCGCGGCGCGCAGCCAGGGGCCCTCGGCGGCGACCCGCTCCACCAGCCGCTCGCGCTCGATGATCCGCTGGACCGCAACCCCGGCGGCGCAGGCGGTGGTGTGGCCGGCGAAGGTGTGGCCGGTCATGACCTCGCCGAAGGCCGCCATGATCGCGCCGTGCAGCGCGTCCCGGTAGATCGCGGCGCCCAGGGGCAGGAACCCGGCGCCCAGGCCCTTGGCCACCGCCATGATGTCGGGCTCGACGCCGTCCTCCTCGAGGGCGCGCCAGAACCCCGTGCGGCCGACGCCGCACATGACCTCGTCGGCGATCATCAGCACGCCGTGGCGGTCGCAGACCGCGCGCATGGCCGCGGCGTAGCCCGGCGGCGCCGGCACCGCGCCGCCGGCGGCGCCGACCACAGGCTCGAAGATGAACGCGCAGACCCGCTCCGGGCCCTGACGAAGGATCTCGCGCTCCAGCTCGTCTGCGCAGTAGACCGGGATCTCTTCGGGCGCGACGCCGGGCGGCGGCCGATAGGCGTTGGCGGCGGAGACGAAGGAGGCCGGGATCAGAGCCCCTTCGAAGGGCGCGCGCCGCTGGGCGAAGCCGGAGACCGAGAGGGCGCCCAGGGTGTTGCCGTGCCAGGAGCGCTGGCGGGCGATGAAGCGCTGGCGCCGCCGTTCGCCGATCGACTGCTGGTACTGCAGCGCGATCTTGAGGCTGGATTCGACCGCCTCCGAGCCGTCGCAGACGATGACCGAATGCTTCAGGTCGCCGCCGCAGCGCTCGGCCAGGATCGCCTGCAGCTCTTCCAGCGGCTCGCTGGTGAAGGTGTAGCGGTAGCCGTGGGCGATCCGGTCGAGCTGGGCCTTGATCGCCTCGTTGACCTCTTCGTTGCCGTGCCCCAGGGCGAAGACCGAGGGGCCGCAGGACCCGTCGATGTAGCGCTTGCCGCTGCGGTCGTGGACGTAGCTGCCCTTGCCCCAGGCGACCATGGGCAGGCCTTCGGTGCTAAAGAAGCTGACGGGCTCCTGCCGGTCGTGCATCGCGAGCGCCTCTTTCCCTGGCCTTGCCGGCCCTTGCCGCAAGTATCGATGAGCTTGCGCCGGCGGACCACAGAAAAAGCTTGGAAAGGCGGCACGGAAAGCGCGAGGCTGCCTAAACGGCTCCCCGAACGCGTTCACCTCCGCTCGCCATGCAGCCTCTGACCGAAGACCAGAAAGCGCGGTTCCAGGCCGACGGTTTCCTGATTGTCGAGCAGATCATCGACCATAGCCTGGTCGAGAAGCTCCGGGCGCGCTTCGAGCGGCTGTTTCACGGCGAGTTCGAGACCGGCGTCGCGCCGGACGAGGTCAACTGGCTCTACGGACGCGACGCGCCGGACCTGACGCGCCAGATCTGCAACGGCTGGAAGGCCGACCCGGCCGTCGCCGGCGTCGTGCTGGATCCCGCGATCGGCCGCGCCCTGGCCGAACTGGCGGGCTGGCCCGGGGCCCGCGTGGTCCAGGACAATGTGATCTGGAAGCCGCCCGGCGCTCGCTCGCTCGGCTACCACCGGGATAACGCCTATCTCGGCTGGCTCGCGCCCCGGGAGATGCTGAGCTGCTGGATCGCCCTGGACGACACGACGGCGTCGGGCGGCACCATGGAGGTGGTCCGCGGCTCGCACCTCTGGCCCGAGGACGCGGCGCCGAGCGGAGCGTTCCATGCGCCGGAGGACTACCGGGCGCCCCTCGAGGCGGCGGCCCGCGCTCTCGGCCGCGCGGCGGAGATCGTGGCGGTCGAGGTGCCGGCGGGCGGCGGCCTGTTCCATCACGGCTGGACCTGGCACGGGTCGGGACCGAACCGCGGCGCGGCCGAGCGGCGCTCCCTGGTGATTCACGGCGGCTCTGCTCGGGCCCGCTTCGACCTGGCCAGGCTCGCCGAGGGCAACGGCCCGATCTACGGTCGCTACCGGCGGCTGTGCGACGACGCCATGGACGAGAATTACTTCCCCGTCACCTGGTCGACGGACGGGCATCGGACATCCGGCATCGGCTGACAGAGAGGAGAGCTTCAATGCCGCTCAGCGACTATCGGACCGCCCTGGTGACCGGCGCCTCCAGCGGCATCGGCGAGGCGGTGGTCAGGGAGCTCCGCGGCCGCGGCCTGACCGTGCACGCCGCGGCCCGGCGCGAGGACCGGCTGGCCGCCCTGGCCCGCGAGACCGGCTGCCGGCCGCTGGCGCTCGACCTGCGCGACCGCGCCGCGGTCGAGGCGGCGCTCGCCGGCCTCGAGATCGACGTTCTGGTCAACAACGCCGGGGTCGGCCGCGCCTTCGATCCGATCCACCGGGTCGATCCCGAGGACCTGGAGACCACGGTCGCGACCAATGTGGCGGCGGCGCTCCGAGTGGTGCGCACCGTGGTGCCCGGCATGGCGGAGCGGAAGCGCGGCCACATCGTCAACATCGGCTCGGTGGCCGGCCTCTATCCCATCATCTCCTCGGTCTACGGCGCCACCAAGGGGGCGATCCACCTCTTCTCCCAGAACCTTCGCATCGAGCTGCGCGGCACCGGGGTCCGGATCACCGAGATCTGCCCGGGTCGGGTGGCGACCGAGTTCTTCGACGCCGCCTTCGACGAGCCGGCCCGGCGCGACAAGATCAAGGACACCGGGATCGAGGAGCTGACCTCGGAAGACGTCGCCGGCGCCATCCTCTACGCGCTGGATGCCCCCTGGCACGTCAACGTCGGCCTGATCGAGATCACGCCGACCGAGCAGTGCTACGGCGGTACGTCTCTGACCCCGGTCGAGAAAGAGTAGCGCTCAGTCCCAGCCGACCACGTCGTAGCCGCGCTCGTCGAGGCAGCGGTTGACGAAATTGACGTGGGCCTCGCTCGGCCGCTCCTCGCGGAACAGGCTCCTGAGCAGGCCGGCCGTGGCGCCGGCGGCGGCGCCGATCACCGTACCGAGGCCCGGGCTGCCGCTGATCGCTCCGCCGACCGCGCCGCTGGCCGCCCCGATTCCGCCGCCGATCGCCGTGTCCTGGGCGATCTGGCCGGCCTTCCCAGGGTCGCGGTGCGCCCCCGCGGCGTCGGCCCGCGCACGGCAGTCCTCGATGTCCTCGTCCGCCGCCTCGCGGCCGACGACCTCGAGCTGCTCGTTTGGATAGAGAATCGGCTGCGGGCCGGCGCAGGCCGGCAAGACCAGCAGCAGGGCGAGGGCCAGGAACGGCGCGGCTCGACTCATGGGCGCATTAAAGCAGCGGCGGGGTGGCCGGTGCAATCGCCGGCTAGTCGCCGTCATCGCTCGCGGAAGGCGCCATCGAGGCCCCGGTAGAGCGGGCGCAGGAGGTAGTCCAGCAGCGACTTCTCGCCGGTGACGATGTCGGCGTCAACCACCATGCCGGCGGAAAGGCGGTTCTGGCCCGGGATCGCGCCGACGTAGTTCTGGCTTAGCTCGATGGTGCCCTTGTAGTAGGGCTCCTGCCGCTCGTCCTCGAAGGTGGTCGCGGAGAGGTGTTTCAGCCGCCCGTCGATCGACCCGAGGCGCGACAGGTCGAAGGTGGTCACCTTGACCTTGGCCGGCTGGCCGACGCGCAGGTGGCCGATGTCCTTGGGCGCGATGCGCACTTCTGCGACCAGCACGTCGTCGAGCGGCACGACCTCCATCAGGGACTCGCCCGGCCCGATCACGGCGCCCACCGTGCGGGTCGTCATCCCCTTGACGATGCCGCGTGCCGGGGACACGACGACCAGGCGGGCCGCACGGTCCCTGAGCTGGTCCGCGGACTCGCGGACCTGAGCGAGCTCGGCCGTGACCTCGCCCATCTCGGAGAGCGCCTCGTTGCGCAGCTTGGAATTGAGCTCCAACAGGCTGTTCCGGGCCTCGCCGAGCGCGGCCTTTGTCTCGACCATGCGACCCAGCACGCCGGCCAGCTCGCCCTGGGCCTCGCTCAGCGCCCGTTCGGTCTCGAGGTAGATCACGCGCGAAACCAGCCCCTTCTTGAGCAGCGTGCGGCGCATCTCCGCCTGTTCGGCGATAATCGAGACCTGCTGCTTGAGCGCCTTCTCCTGCTCGCCCATGGTCTTCAACTCGGCCTGGCGTTGGGTGATGCGCGACTGGAGAACCTTCTGCTGGCTCTCCTGGGACTCGAGCTGAAGGTCGAGGATCGCCTGCTGGTCCTGGACCAGGTCGGGATAGTCGCTGCCCATGCTGAAATCGGGTTCGCGGCCCATGACGAAGGCGCGCAACCGCTCGGCGCGCAGGGCCAGGGCGGCTTCCCGGGCCCGCGCCTGGTCGAGGTCCGAGACCGCGGCGGCCCCGTCCATCCGGATCAGGGTCTGGCCCGGCTCGACGATCTGGCCGTCCTCGACCAGGATCTCCGCGACGATGCCGCCTTCTAGGTGTTGAACCGTGTTGATCGATCCGGAGGGCACAAGCTGCCCCTGAACCACCGCGGACTCGGTGATGTCGGTGAACGCGGCGAACACGATGGAACCGGCGACCAGGACGCTGACCGCGACCAGCAGCTGGGATAGGAGCTTGGGCGGACCGCTCTCCTCGAGCACCAGCGGCTGGGCCAGGAACTTGACCAGCTTGTCGTCGCCGGGCGCGCCCGGTTCCTCGGCCGGCGGGGCCGATTTCAGCTTGCTGAACCAGTTGTGCCAGAGTGCCATGGTCAGCCCCGGCTCAACTTTTCGAGGATCTCGTCCGGCGGGCCGTCGAGCGCAACGCGCCCCGACCGGATGAGCAGCAGGCGATCGGCCATGCGCATGTGACTCGGGCGTTGGGTCACCATGACGATCGTGCTCTTGCGCTTCAGGCTCTGGATCTTGCGCTGGAAAGCCTGGTCTCCGTCGCGGTCCAGGTTGTTGGCCGGTTCGTCGAGCAGGTAGATCGGCGCCTGCTTGACGTAGGCCCGGGCCAGGATCAGGCGCTGGCGAAAGCCGCTGGGCAGCTGGTGCTGGCGGCGGTCGGTGATCCGGGTGTCGAAGCCCTCGGGCAGGGACAGCACGTCGTTGAGCAGGCCGGCGTCCAGCACGGCGCGCGCCATATCCGCGTCGCTCGCCATGGGGTTGGCGAGGCGCAGGTTCTGCTCCACCGTGCCGTGGAACAGGTGCCCGTACTGGGGCACGCAGGCGATCGCGTTACGCAGCTCGGAGACGTCGAGCTGGCGGATGTCGATGCCGTCGATCAGAACTGCGCCGGCCTGGATCGGATAGAGGCCGGCGATCAGCTTGAGCAGGGTCGACTTGCCCGAGCCGTTGGCGCCGGTGACGGCGATCAGCTCGCCCGGTGCGATCTCGAAGCTGGCCTGCACCATGGCGGGCTCGGCGCCCGGCGTGTAGCGCATCGAGACGTTGGTGAAGGTGATCTCGCCCTTGAAGGTACGCTTGCGGTCGACCACCCGGCCGGGCTCACGCTCGACCCCGAGCCGCATCAGCAGGTCGAGCTGGTGGATGCCGAACTTGACCTGCTCGAGCTTGGTCAGCGAGAGGAAACCCATCTGGAGCGGCGCGAGAATCCGCCAGATCAGGGCCATGCTGGCCACCAGGGCGCCGACGCTGATGGCGCCCGCCATCACCTGCAGCGCGCCCATCGTCAAGGTGGCGATACCGGCGGCCAGCATCAGGAGCTGCGCCAGGGTCTGAACCAGGAAGGAGAGCTGGGCGTTCTCGAAGTTGGCCATGGCCGCGCGCGCGGAACGCTCACGGTAGCGCGCGCTCCAGACTGCCTCCGCGCTGCAGGTCTTGATGGTCCGGAGATGGGACAGCATCTCGATCTGGAACGCCTGGCGGCGGGCGCGTGCGTCCCCCGCCTCGGCCACCGCGCGGCGCATCGGCGGCGTGATCAGGACCCCGAGGATCGCGAAACAGGCGATCAGAACAACTGGGATCCAGGCCATGTGCCCCGCGATGACGGCGATCACCGCGATGAAGATCAGAACGAAGGGGAGCTCCAAGACCACGCTCGCCAGCGGTCCGATGAAGAACTCCCGGACCGCCTCGAATTGGCGCAGCCGGGAGATCTGCGAGCCGATGGGCGCGCGCTCCGTCATGATGATCGGCAGGTAGAGGATCTGCTCGAACGCAGAGCGGCCGAAGATCATGTCGATGCGGGCGCCGACATAGGCCAGCAGGCGCGCCCGCAGGGTGCGCAGGGCGCCGTCGAGGACGAGGGCGAAGAGAACCCCGATGAAGAGGTGGACCAGCGTGTCGACCGATCGGCCCGGGATCACCCAGTCGTAGACCGCCATGATGAAGAGGGGAACGGCGAGGGCGAGGAGGCTGGTCAGGAAGGTGATGGCGGCCATCTGCCAGACCAGGCCTCGGAAGCGCCAGGACACCTCCTCGAACCAGGGACGGCTCTGCGCCGTCGTCCGCTGCTGTTCCTCGTCCTCGGGCCGCGTGGTGACGAAGTAGGCGGTGCCGCCGACCCCGCGCCCGTCGATCAGCTCGACCTGGTTGCTGGCGCCGTTGAAGACCTTGAAGCGCTTGCCCCGGATGCCGAGAACCACCAGCGCCGGCCCGTCGTCCTGCAGAAGCAGGCAGGGCATCAGCCGGACGTCGATCTGGCCGAGGCGCACGCGCGCCGAGCGGGTCGCGTAGTTCAGGTTGGCCAGGACGCCGCGCAGGTCGACGATGTCGAGGGTATTGGCGAAGTGCGGCAGGGCCTCGGCCAGTTGGCGCGGCGGCCCGGACCAGCCGAGCGCCTCGAGCAGCGGCATGAGGCAGGCCGCAACGTCGGAGATGGCCTCGAACCCGCCAAACTTCTGGTCGTGCATGGCCCGGCCGAGCAAGGCCCCGCGGCCGCCGGTGACGGTCTGGTCCTCGAGGGTCGCCGCGGTCATCGGGCGAGCCTCCCTTCGCCGGGCGGCCCCTCGATGCCGCGCTCGGGCGCTTTGCCCGGGCCGGACAGCAGCAGCTGGGTGCCCCGGTCCGGCTCGTGGACCAGCTTGCCCTCCCGCAGGCTGTAGACCCGGTCGGCCAGGGCCAGGAGCGAGGGGCGATGGCTGATCAGCACCATGGTCGCCTGGCGCTTCAGGCGGCCGAGCGCCATCTTCAGGACGGCATCGGCCTTGGTGTCGAAGGCGCTGTTGGCCTCGTCGAACAGGATCAGCCGCGGCTTTCTGACCAGCGCCCGCGCCATCACGATCCCCTGCTTGAGGCCCGCCGGGAGGTCGTCCTGCGCCCCGTCGCCGACCTTTGTGTGATAGCCCAGGGGCAGCCGGGTGATGACCTCGTCGAGACGCAGAAGGCGGCTCGCCTCGAGCGCTTGCTCGGTCGCGTCGCGTCCCTCGAAGAGGGTCAGGTTCTCCAGGATCGTGCCCTGGAACAGCTGCGCAGTCTGGGGCAGGTAGGCGATCTGTTCGCGCAGGCTCTTGGCGTCGCAGTCGCCGATGTCGAGGCCGTCGAACAGGACCCGGCCCGAGGTCGGCTTGAGCATGCCCATGATCAGCAAGAGCAGGGTGGTCTTGCCGGAGCCGGTATCGCCGGTAACGCCGACCGCATCGCCGGGCCGCACATCCAGGTCGAGGGCGTCGAGCAGCGGCGGGCCGCCCTCGGTGAAGGCGTAGCTCACCTGCTCGAACGAGAAGCCGCCGCTGATCTTGGGCGCCTCCCGCGCGAAGGGCTTGCTTTCAGGCACCAGATCGAAATGGGCGTCGATGCGCTCCTGGGCGAGGCCGATGTTCTGGAACAGCGGCCAGAGGCTGAGGCCGCGCAGCAGCGGCTGGACCGCCCGCCCGGCCAGCAGGGTTGAGGCCGCCAGGCCGCCGATGGTCAGCTCTCCGGCGATCACGGAGCTGGCGCCGACCGCCGCGACCGCCGCCATGATCACGTTGGTGACCAGGCCCCCCAGATTCTGCGCCGTGTTGCTGAGAAAGACGCTCCGGTAGGTGTTGCTCGCCCCGTTCTCCGTCAGCCGCTCGTAGCGGCGCTGCATCAGCGCCTCCATGGCCATCAGCTTGACGGTCTGGACGCCGGACAGGACCTCGATCATGAAGCTGTAGCGGCGGTTGTCGAGCTCAGTGCGCTCGGCCAGCGTGGTCCGCAGGCGGCGCCCGATCACCATGGCGGCGAAGCCGAGCAGCCCGAGCAGGGCCAGGGGGACCAGGACCAGAGCCCCGCCGATGAACCAGATCAGGGCCAGGAACAGACCGACGAAAGGCAGATCGATCATCACCAGGCGGGCCTGGCCGGCGAGGTACTCGCGCATCTGGTCGACCGCCTGGATGCGTTCGAGGTGGGCGCCGGCGGAGATGGACTCGATCGTGCGGAGGTCACAGCCCAGAAGGCGGTCGACCATGCGGCAGGCGGTCTGGTGCTCGTAGCGGGCGGCGTTCCAGCCGGTGATGTAGGACCGGGCCGTGCGGAAGAAACCGTCGAGCAGGAGGACCATACAGAGGCTCAGGCTCAAGGCTGACAGGGTCTCGTAGGACTGGTTGGGCAGGATCCGGTCGTAGATCTGCAGGATCACGATCGGCAGGCCGAGCGAGAGCAGGTTCACGGCGACGGACGCCAGCAGCACGCTGGTCTCCAGGCGCGGCGCAGGCGGCGCCCCCGCCGCGCCCCGGGACCAGGCCGCACCTTGCGAACCCCGCGTCATGGACAACTCTTGACCCAAGGTCTTCCTCTCACCATGGGCTATCAGCATAGTAAAAAAAGACTATGTCAAAGCCCAGAAACACCTAAAATTGTGACTTCGTACGATTTCGTTTTGGTTAACGACGTGAAAAGCTAAACCTCGATAAAAACAAGTTTTTTTGGGAGATCGCCCGCGCGCAAAATTTTATCTGAAATTCTGAGGTATAAATACTTTAGTTAGTAAAGATTAAGTATTGGGGGCAGTTGTTTCTTAAGCTCTTAATGCAAAAATACGACAATCTAAGTGGTATTGGCGCGACCGAGATCAACTCATCGCCAGGCTTGTCGGGGAACTCGGGTGACGGCCGCGGTGGATAGCCCGCACCCGGACAGGAGAGCAGTGAATGGAGGACAAAGGGCCCAAGCCCGAGGATCAGCGGGCGCCCAAGGATGAAGCATCGTCGGATGCCGAGAAAGCGCAGCTGAACCACGGCGCCGATGAGCCGGATATCCTCGATGTTCCCACGACGCCCGCCGACCTAGAGGAGGAGGCCCGCGAGCCGGTCGAGGACACGCCGGTCGTCGAGGAACAGGTTGCCAACCCCAACCTGCACTACGGCAGCCAGGTCGAGGCCGAGGCCTTCAAGGACGCGGCGCAAGGGGCCGCCGCGCCGCAGGTCGATCTCCCGACCGTCGAAGTGCCTGAGGGCGAGAGTGAGCCGACTCCCGATGCGTCGGCCGAAGAGCCGCCGCAGTTCCAGAATCAGGGGTTTGGCGACATCCGGGGGGTCGATACCTCTCCCGTGTTCTCCTCCGGCTCGCCCAGGCGCACCGTTGAGGCCGAGGGACGATCCGGCCCTGAAGGCGACGCCCCCATCGCCCGGAACTTCAGGAGCGCGACTAACGGTGACGCCGAGGCTTCGGATACGGCTACCGTCGCCCCGGCCGCCGCCGGCACGGCCGGACCGTCCGCCGCCCCACAACAGTCAAGCTCGGCCGCGGCGAGCACCCTTGAGATCACGGGCGGCACGATCGGCGAGAACGCGCCCGACAGCACCCCGGTCGGCACTGTCACCGTCGCCGACCCCGTCGCGGGCGAGACCTACAGCTTCGCGTTGAGCAATGACGCTGGCGGGCGTTTCGCGATCGACCAGGTCAGCGGCGTGATCACCGTGGCCGATGGCACCTTGCTGGACTACGAGACCGTGACGGCCCATACGATCGGCGTCGTGGTCACCGACACCGGCGGGGCGACCGTCGCCCAGAGCTTCAGCGTAAGCCTGAACGACGACACCTCGGAGTTCACGGCGTCGGCGATTTCCGACAGCGACCCGGCAGCCGACACCGTTTCCGAGAGTGCAGCTGACGGGGCGTCGGTCGGCATTACCGCGCTGGCCACCGACGCGGACGCCAGCGATACGGTGAGCTACAGCCTGTCGGACGACGCTGGCGGCCGCTTCGTGATCGACGGCACCACAGGCGTGATCAGTGTCGCCGACAGCTCGTTGCTCGACTACGAGTCGGCGACGTCCCATACCGTCGAGGTCACCGCGACCTCCACCGACGGCTCCTTCTCGACGCAGAACTTCACGGTCAACCTAACCGACGACACCACCGAGGCCGCGGTCGGCCCCGTCTCAGACAGCAACGCCTCGGCGAACAGCGTCTCCGAGAGCGCGGCCAACGGCACGGTCGTCGGCGTGACTGCGCTCGCCACGGATGCCGACGCGACCGACACCATCAGCTACAGCCTGTCGGACGACGCCGGCGGGCGCTTTGCGGTCGACAGCACCACCGGCGTGGTGACGGTGGCGGATAATACGCTGCTCGACTACGAGGCGGACACGTCGCACACCGTCCAGGTTACGGCGACCTCGACCGATGGCTCGACCTCGGTCCAGACCTTCACCGTCAACCTGACCGACGACACGGCCGAGGCCACCGTCGGGCCGGTCACCGACGACAACGCCGAGGCCAACACGATCTCCGAGAGCGCCGCCAACGGCGCGGCGGTCGGCATCACGGCGCTCGCGACCGATGCGGATGCGACGGACTCGGTCACCTACAGCCTCTCTAACAACGCCGGCGGGCGCTTCGCCATCGACGGCACCACCGGCGTCATCACGGTCGCGAACAGCAGCCTGCTGGACTACGAGACGGCGACCAGCCACACCGTCGAGGTCACGGCGACCTCGACCGACGGCTCGACCAGCGTCCAGAGCTTCACCGTCAACCTGACCGACGACACGGCCGAGGCCGGCGTCGGGCCGATCACTGACAGCAATGCCTCGTCGAATACGATCTCCGAGAGCGCGGTCAACGGCACGGCCGTGGGCATCACGGCCCTGGCGGACGATGCCGACGCCAGCGACACCGTGAGCTATAGCCTCTCCGAGGACGCCGGCGGGCGCTTTGCCATCGACGGCACGACCGGCGTCATCACCGTCGCAGACAGTAGCCAGCTCGACTACGAGGCCGCGACCAGCCACACCGTCGAGGTCACGGCGACCTCGACCGACGGTTCCACCTCGGTGCAGAGCTTCACGGTCAACCTGACGGACGACACGGCGGAGGCCGCGGTCGGTCCGGTCACCGACGCCAACGCCTCGGCCAATACCATCTCCGAGAGCGCGGTGAACGGCACCGCCGTCGGCGTCACCGCGCTGGCCACCGACGCCGATGCAACGGATACGGTCTCCTACAGCCTGTCGAACGACGCCGGCGGGCGCTTCGCCATCGACGGCACGACCGGCGTCATCACTGTCGCTGACAGTAGCCAACTCGACTACGAGGCCGCCACATTCCACATCGTCGAGGTCACGGCGACCTCGACCGACGGCTCGACCTCGGTGCAGAGCTTCACGGTCAACCTGACGGACGACACGGCGGAAGCGGCGGTCGGACCGGTCTCCGACAGCAACGCGGTAGCAAACACGATCTCCGAGGACACCGCCAACGGCACCGCCGTCCACATCACGGCCCTCGCGACCGACGCGGACGCGAGCGACACGGTTAGCTATGCTCTGAGCGACGACGCGAGCGGGCGTTTCGCCATCGACAGCAGCACCGGTGTCGTCACCGTCGCCGACAATACGCTGCTCGACTACGAGACCGCCACTTCCCACACCATCGAGATCACGGCGACCTCGACCGACGGCTCGACCTCGGTGCAGAGCTTCACGATCAACCTGACCGACGACACGGCGGAGGCCGCGGTCGGGCCGGTCACCGACGCCAACGCCGAGGCCAACACGATCTCGGAGACCGTGGCCAACGGCACGGCGGTGGGGATCACAGCGTTGGCCACCGACGCCGACGCGACGGATACGGTCTCCTACAGCCTGTCGAACAACGCCGGCGGGCGCTTCGCCATCGACGGCACCACCGGCGTCATCACGGTTGCGAACAGCAGCCTGCTGGACTACGAGTCGGCGACCAGCCACACCGTCGAGGTCACGGCGACCTCGACCGACGGCTCGACCAGCGTCCAGAGCTTCACGGTCAACCTGACCGACGACACGGCGGAGGCCCAGGTCGGTCCGGTCACCGACAGCAACGCCTCGGCCAACACGGTCTCCGAAAGCGCGGTCAACGGCACGGCGGTCGGCGTCACCGCGCTCGCGGTCGACGCGGACGCGACCGACACGGTGAGCTACAGCCTCTCCGACGACGCCGGCGGGCGCTTTGCCATCGACGGCACGACCGGCGTCATTACCGTCGCTGACAGCAGCCAGCTCGACTACGAGGCCGCGACGAGCCATACGGTGGAAGTCACCGCGACCTCGACCGACGGCTCGACCTCGGTCCAGAGCTTCACGGTCAACCTGACCGACGACACGGCGGAGGCCGCGGTCGGCCCCGTTTCCGACAGCAACGCTTCCGCCAACACGATCTCCGAGAGCGCGGTGAACGGTACCGCCGTCGGCGTCACAGCCCTGGCGACCGACGCCGATGCCAGCGACACGGTGAGCTACAGCCTGTCGAACGACGCCGGCGGGCGCTTCGCCATCGACGCCAGCACCGGCGTGATCACGGTTGCCGACAGCAGCCAGCTCGACTACGAGGCGGCCACCTCGCACAGCGTCGAGGTCACGGCGACCTCGACCGACGGCTCGACCTCGGTGCAGAGCTTCACCATCAACCTGACCGACGACACGGCGGAGGCCCAGGTCGGGCCGGTCACCGACAGCAACGCGGTGGCCAACACGATCTCCGAGAGCGCCGCCAATGGCACCCAGGTCCACATCACCGCGCGCGCCACCGACGCCGACGCGACGGACTCGGTCAGCTACAGTCTCTCCGACGACGCCGGTGGGCGCTTCGCCATCGACAGCACCACCGGCGTGATCACGGTCGCTGACAGCAGCCAGCTCGACTACGAGGCGGCGACGTCGCATACCCTCGAGGTGACCGCGACCTCGACCGACGGCTCGACCTCGGTGCAGAGCTTCACCGTCAACCTGACCGACGACACGGCCGAGGCCCAGGTCGGCCCGGTCACCGACAGCAACGCGGTGGCCAACACGGTTTCCGAGAGCGCGGCCAACGGCACCGCGGTCGGGATCACCGCCCTGGCTTCCGACGCCGACGCGACCGACACGGTGAGCTACAGCCTGTCGAACGACGCCGGCGGCCGTTTCGCCATCGACGCCAGCACCGGCGTGATCACGGTCGCCGACGGCGACCTGCTCGACTACGAGACCGCGACCTCCCACACCGTGGAGGTGACGGCGACCTCGACCGACGGCTCGACCTCGGTGCAGAGCTTCACGGTCAACCTGACCGACGATCCCGCGGAGGACGGCGTCGGGCCGATCTCGGACAGCAACGCCTCTGAGAACAGCGTTTCGGAGAGCGCGGTCAACGGTACCGCGGTCGGCATCACCGCGCTCGCGAGCGATCCCGACATTGGCGACACGGTCAGCTACAGCCTGTCGAACGATGCGGGCGGACGCTTCGCCATCGACGGCACGACCGGCGTCATCACCGTCGCAGACAGTAGCCAGCTCGACTACGAGGCGGCGACCAGCCACACCGTCGAGGTGACCGCGACCTCGACCGACGGTTCGACCTCGACCCAGAGCTTCACGGTCAACCTGACCGACGATACGAGCGAGGCCCAGGTCGGTCCGGTCACCGACAGCAACGCCTCGGCCAACACGGTCTCAGAGAGCGCGGTCAACGGCACCGCGGTCGGGATCACCGCCCTGGCTTCCGACGCCGACGCGACCGACACGGTCAGCTACAGCCTGTCCGACAACGCCGGCGGCCGCTTCGCCATCGACGCCAGCAGCGGCGTCATCAGCGTCGCTGACAACTCCCTGCTCGACTACGAGACGGCGACCTCCCACACGTTGGAGGTGACCGCGACCTCGACCGACGGCTCGACCAGCGTCCAGAGCTTCACGGTCAACCTGACCGACGACACCGCCGAGGCCGGCGTCGGGCCGATCTCGGACAGCAACGCCTCGACCAACAGCGTCTCGGAGAGCGCGGCCAACGGCACGGCGGTGGGCGTCACCGCGCTCGCCACCGACGCCGACGCCACCGACACAGTCAGCTACAGCCTGTCGGACGACGCCAGCGGGCGCTTCGCCATCGACGCCAGCACCGGCGTGATCACGGTCGCCGACAGCAGCCAGCTCGACTACGAGGCGGCGACGTCGCATACCCTCGAGGTCACCGCGACCAGCACCGACGGCTCGACCAGCATCCAGAGCTTCACTGTCAACCTGACCGACGACACGAGCGAGGCCCAGGTCGGGCCGGTCACCGACAGCAACACGTCGGCCAACACGGTCGCCGAGAACGCTGCCAACGGCACGGCCGTCGGCATCACCGCGCTGGCCGCCGACGCTGACGCGACGGACTCGGTCAGCTACAGCCTCTCGAACAACGCAGGCGGGCGCTTCGCCATCGACGGCACGACCGGCATCATCACGGTCGCCGACAACTCCCTGCTCGACTACGAAGCGGCGCCGAGCCACACCGTCGAGGTGACCGCGACCTCGACCGACGGCTCGACCTCGGTCCAGAGCTTCACCGTCAACCTGACCGACGACACCTCGGAATCCGCCGTCGGCGCGATCTCCGACAGCAACGCCGCGGCGAACAGCGTTTCCGAGAGCGCGGTCAACGGCACCGCGGTCGGGATTACCGCCTTGGCTTCCGACGACGACGAGACCGACACGGTCAGCTATTCGCTCAGCAACGACGCCGGCGGGCGCTTCGACATCGACGCCAGCACCGGCGTTATCACCGTCGCGGACAACACGCTGCTCGACTATGAGACCGCCACCAGCCACACGGTGGAGGTGACCGCCACCTCGACCGACGGCTCGACTTCGGTCCAGAGCTTCACCGTCAACCTGACCGACGACACTCTGGAAGCGAGCGTCGGCGCGGTCTCCGACAGCAATGCGGCCGCCAACACCATCTCGGAGAGCGCGGTCAACGGCACCGCCGTGGGCATCACCGCGCTCGCCACCGATGCCGACCCCGGCGACACGGTGAGCTACAGCCTGTCGGACGATGCGGGCGGGCGCTTCGCCATCGACGGCACGACCGGCGTCATCACCGTCGCAGACAGTAGCCAGCTCGACTACGAGAGCGCGACCAGCCACACCGTCGAGGTGACCGCGACCTCGACCGACGGTTCGACCTCGACCCAGAGCTTCACGGTCAACCTGACCGACGACACGAGCGAGGCCCAGGTCGGGCCGGTCACCGACAGCAACGCCTCGGCCAACACGGTCTCCGAGAGCGCGGTCAACGGCACCGCCGTCGGCGTCACTGCGCTCGCCACCGACGCCGACGCGACCGACACGGTCAGCTATTCGCTCAGCGACGACGCCGGCGGGCGCTTCGCCATCGACGGCACGACCGGCGTCATCACGGTCGCCGACAGCAGCCAACTCGATTACGAGACCGCGACCAGCCACACGGTCGAAGTCACGGCGACCTCGACCGACGGCTCGACCAGCGTCCAAAGCTTCACCGTCAACCTGACCGACGACACCTCGGAGTCCGCGGTCGGCCCGGTCTCCGACAGCAGCGCCGCGGCCAACGAGATCTCCGAGCTGGCTTCCAACGGAACCGCGGTCGGCGTGACCGCCCTGGCGGCCGACGCCGATCCGACCGATACGGTCACCTACAGCCTGAGCGACAACGCCGGCGGGCGCTTCGCGATCGACGGCACGACCGGCGTGATCACGGTCGCGAACAACACCCTGCTCGACTACGAGACGGACACGTCTCACACCGTCCAGGTTACGGCGACGAGCACCGACGGCTCCACAGCGGTCCAGAACTTCACGATCAACATTCTCGATGCCGACGAATCCTCGGTCGGAGCGATCTCCGACACCGACGCGGCGGCCGAGCAGGTATCGGAGTCGGCCGTCGACGGCACGACCGTCGGCGTGACAGCCTTCGCGACCGATCCGGATGGCACCGACACGGTCAGCTACAGCCTGAGCGACGACGCCGGCGGGCGCTTCGAGATCGACAGCAACAGCGGCGTCGTGACCGTCGCCGACAGCGCGTCGCTGGACTACGAGACCGCGACCTCCCACACCATCGAGGTCACGGCGACGAGCACCGACGGCAGCACCAATGTCCGCAGCTTCACCATCAACCTGACCGACGATACCTCCGAGTACTCGGTCGGGGCCGTCTCCGACAGCGACGCGGCGGCGAACACGGTTTCCGAGAGCGCGGCGAACGGGACGGCGGTCGGCATCACCGCCCTCGCAGCCGATGCCGACGGCACCGACACGGTCACCTACAGCCTGAGCGACGACGCCGGCGGGCGCTTCGCGATCGACGGCAACACCGGCGTGATCACGGTCGCCGACAGCAGCCAGCTCGACTACGAGGCGGCGACCTCGCATACCCTCGAGGTCACCGCGACCTCGACCGACGGCTCGACCAGCGTCCAGAGCTTCACGGTCAACCTGACCGACGACACGTCCGAGGCCCAGGTCGGCGCGATCTCCGACAGCAACGCCTCGGCCAACACGGTCTCCGAAAGCGCGGTCAACGGCACGGCGGTCGGCGTCACCGCGCTCGCGGTCGACGCGGATCCGACCGACACCGTCAGCTACTCCTTGAGCGACGACGCCGGCGGGCGCTTCGCCATCGACGGAACGACCGGCGTCATCACCGTCGCTGACAGCAGCCAGCTCGATTACGAGAGCGCGACCAGCCACACCGTCGAGGTCACGGCGACCTCGACCGACGGCTCGACCTCGGTGCAGAGCTTCACGGTCAACTTGACCGACGACACGAGCGAGGCCCAGGTCGGCGCGATCTCCGACAGCAATGCGGCGGCCAACACGGTCTCCGAGAGCGCGGTCAACGGCACGGCGGTCGGCGTCACTGCGCTCGCCACCGACGCCGACGTGACCGACACGGTGAGCTATTCGCTCAGCGACGATGCCAGCGGGCGCTTCGCCATCGACGGCACGACCGGCGTCATCACGGTCGCCGACAGCAGCCAGCTCGACTACGAGACCGCGACCTCGCACACCGTCGAGGTCACCGCGACCTCGACCGACGGCTCGACCTCGGTGCAGTCCTTCACGATCAACCTGAGCGACGATGCGTCGGAGGCCTCGGTCGGCCCGGTCACCGACAGCAACGCGGCCGCGAACAGCGTTTCCGAGAGCGCCCCCAACGGCACGGCAGTCGGCGTCACCGCGCTCGCGACCGATGCCGACGGCAGCGACACCGTTTCCTACAGCTTGACCAACAACGCCGGCGGGCGCTTCGCCATCGACGCCAGCACCGGCGTGATCAACGTCGCCGACAACTCGTTGCTCGACTATGAGACCGCGACCAGCCACACGGTCGAAGTGACCGCGACCTCGACCGACGGCTCGACCTCGGTCCAGAGCTTCACCGTCAACCTGACCGACGACACGAGCGAGGCCCAGGTCGGCGCAATCTCCGACAGCAACGCCTCGGCGAACACGGTCTCGGAGAGCGCGGTCAACGGCACGGCCGTCGGCGTCACTGCGCTCGCCACCGACGCCGATGCGACCGACACGGTCAGCTATTCGCTCAGCGACGACGCCGGCGGGCGCTTCGCGATCGACGGAACGACCGGCGTCATCACCGTCGCCGACAGCAGCCAGCTCGACTACGAGAGCGCGACCAGCCACACGGTGGAGGTCACGGCGACCTCGACCGACGGCTCGACCAGCGTCCAGAGCTTCACCGTCAACCTGACCGACGATACCGCCGAGTCCGCGGTCGGAGCGGTCTCCGACGCCAATGCCGGGGCCAACACCATTTCCGAGAGCGCGGCCAACGGCGCCGCCGTCGGCATCACGGCGCTCGCCAACGACGCCGACGCGACGGACACGGTAAGCTATTCGCTCAGCGACGACGCCGGCGGGCGCTTCGACATCGACGCCGGCACCGGCGTTATCACCGTCGCGGACAACACGCTGCTCGACTACGAGACCGCCACCAGCCACACGGTGGAGGTGACCGCGACCAGCACCGACGGTTCGACCTCGGTGCAGAGCTTCACGGTCAACCTGACCGACGACACGAGCGAGGCCCAGGTCGGCGCGATCTCCGACAGCAACGCCTCGGCCAACACGGTCTCCGAGAGCGCGACCAACGGCACCGCGGTCGGCATCACCGCGCTCGCCGCCGACGCCGACGCGACCGACACGGTGAGCTATTCACTCTCCGACGACGCGGGCGGGCGCTTCGCCATCGACGGCACGACCGGCGTGATCACGGTCGCCGACGGCGACCTGCTCGACTACGAGACCGCGACCAGCCATACGGTGGAGGTCACCGCGACCTCGACCGACGGCTCGACTAGCGTGCAGAGCTTCACGGTCAACCTGACCGACGACACAGCGGAGGCCGCGGTCGGCCCGGTTTCCGACGCCAACGCCTCGGCCAACACCATTTCCGAGAGCGCAATCAACGGCACGGCGGTCGGCGTCACCGCACTGGCGACCGACGCCGATGCCAGCGACACGGTGAGCTACAGCCTGTCGGACGACGCGGGCGGGCGCTTCGCCATCGACGCCAGCACCGGCGTGGTCACGGTCGCGAACAGCAGCCTGCTCGACTACGAGACCGCGACCAGCCATACCGTCGAGGTCACCGCGACCTCGACCGATGGCTCCACCTCGGTGCAGAGCTTCACGGTCAACCTGACCGACGACACCGCCGAGTCCGCGGTCGGACCGGTCTCCGACAGCAACGCTTCGGCGAACACCATTTCCGAGAGTGCTGTCAACG
>JASJEC010000014.1 GCA_030064845.1 Kiloniellales bacterium | reverse complement strand
AGCACCGACATGGCCTTGTCGCGGATCGCCGCCTTGCCCTGGGTCTGGCCGACCGCGAGCGCCGGCACCTCCAGGTTCTCGAGGACCGTCATGCGGCGAAACGACCGGGTTACCTGGAAGGTCCGCCCCAGGCCGGCGCGCGCCACCTCATAGGGCTGCAATTGGTCGATCCGCTCGCCGTTCAGATAGACCGTGCCGCTGTTCGGCTTGATCGCGCCGTCGAGCACGTTGGTGAGCGTCGTCTTGCCCGCGCCGTTCGGGCCGATCAGGCCGATCAGCTCCGGGCCCTCGACCTCGAAGGTTACCCCTTTCAGCACGTGCAGGCCGCCGAAGCGCTTGTTGAGCCCGCTCACCTGGAGCTTGATCATCACGGCCGCTCCCCGGCGGGCTTGCCGCCGGACGGGGCGGCAACCCGCTTGGCCACGGTTTCTTGGGCGACGTGGCCGCGCTCGAAGTAGGTGATCATCGGCGCGATCAGGCCGTTGCGCGAGAACCGTAGGGTCAGCATGAGGATCACGCCGAAAACGACCAGGCGCCAGACCGTCATGTCCACGGTGACGCCGCCGATCTCGAAGGAGTTGCGCAGCATCTCCAGCACGAACTCGATCAGGATGGCGCCGATCGCGGCCGCGACGAAGTTCTCCACCCCGCCGATCACCGCCATGGCGACGACCAGGCTCATCTGCAGCAAGAAGAGATTGTTGGGCGTGATGATGCCGACGTAGTGCGCCTGCACCGCGCCCGCGGCGGCGGCCATCATGGTGGTGACGACGAAGACCAGCACCTTGTAGCGCGTGGTGTTGACGCCGAGCGCCGCCGCGGCGTCCTGATCCTCGCGCAGGGCCCGCACGAAGAGGCCGAATTTGGAGCGCGACAGCCAGGCCAGGATGGCGAGGCAGGCCAAAAGCAAAAAGAACATCACGAAGTAGGGCGGGATCTTGTCCGTCTTGTCGAAGGTGGCGCCGAAGATCGTCAGGCCGTCCTCGAAGAGGTGGGGCAGCTCGAGACCCGCCTGACCGCGCGTGATCTGCAACTCGGCGGAGATCGTGGCGCGCAGGATCTCGGCGAAACCCAGGGTGAAGAGCGCGAGATAGGCCGCCCGCAGGCGCAGCACCAAAAGGCCGACCAGCAGACCGAAGACGCCGCCCATGATCGTGCCGAGCAGGATCCCGACCCAGACCGACATGCCCGTCACCTGGACGCTGCCGTCCCAGGCGGCGAGCGCCTGTCGCAGGCAGTCCTGGGTCAGGGTGGTGGAGGTCACGCCGATCGGGTTGACGATCACCAGGTAGCTGTCGCCGATGGCAAACTCGGTGCAGAGGTTGGTCGGCTCGGGGGATATATATAGGTAGTGGCAGAACAGGGCCGTTGTATAGGCGCCGATGCCCATGAAACCCATGTGCCCGAAGGAGAACTGACCGGCGTAACCGGCGAGCATCGACCAGCTCGACGCCAGGATGGCGTAGAAAAAGGCGGTGATGCAGATGTGCATGATGTAGTCGTAGTCGGCACCGCCATAGATGAACGGGAAGGCCGCGAAGAACAGGACGAGCAGCAGGCCAGCAGCTTGGGGAACCTGTTGACGGGTCATAGCTTGCCGTGGGTCCCGCTTGCGTATCTGCGGCCGAACAGGCCGGTCGGGCGCAGCAGAAGGGTCAGGGTGAGCACGATCATGCCGTAGGCCGGGATGTAGGAAGCCGCCTTCTGCGCGTCGGGAATGCAGCCCGTGCCGGCCGCCTCTACCAGGCCCACGATGATGCCGCCGAGAAAGGCCCCGGGCAGAGAGCCGAGGCCGCCGAGGACGACGATCACGAAGGAGCGCATGGCCGGGATGTTGCCGACTTGAGGCAGCCAGGAGAAGGCCTGGACCAGCATGGCGCCGGCCAGCGCCGCGATCATACCGCCGAGGGCGAAGGCCAGCATGTTCATGCGGTCGGGGTTGATGCCGGCGATCGAGGCCGCTTCACGGTCCTGGCTGACCGCGCGGAGCGCCTTGCCGGTCCAGGTCCTGTAGAGAAAAGCCATGAGGCCGAGCAGCACCAGGATGCACATGATCGCCGCGACGAAACGTGGGTTGCTGATCGAGACGGTCTCGAACAGCTCCAGGTTGCCGCGGCTCGACTTCAGCAGCCAAGGATCCTCGGCCGACGGCAGGCGCAGGCGGGGAAAGTCGATGAAGCGCTGCGCCTTGACCGGGTTGGCGCCGGCGATCCCGAGAACGAAGTACTGCACGGTAAAGGCCAGACCGAAGGTGACGAGGATGCCGTATTCGACCGGCCGCTCGATCTTGCCTTCGTACATCGGGGTCAGGAACAGCCGCTCGAAGACGGCGCCGAGCAGGAAGGCCACGAGGCAGGCGGCGAGAATGCCGACCAGAGGCCCCGCGCCGGGCAGCCAGACGGCGGTGGAGTAGTAGAGCACCATGCCGCCTACCATGTAGAACTCGCCGTGGGCGAAGCTGACCACGCCCAGGATCGAGAAGATCAAGGTCAGGCCGAGCGCCATGAAGCCGTAGATAATGCCGATGATCAGGCCATTGACGAACTGCGAGGCCACGAAGCTGCCGTTGGCGACGCAGTTGTTGTCCGGATCGGCGAAGGCGAAGGCGGCGGCGATCAAGGTGACGGCAAGCAAAGCCGGGGCAATGGTGAAGCGGTTGCTGAGCTCCGGCGCCTTGATCCAGAGCGGCACCAGGCCGACAGGCCCCGTGGCCGCGCCCATCATGGCGCCGACGAAGTTCGCGTTGGAAGTATCCAGGTCCCGGCGCAGGTAGACGAAGCGGGTTCCCAGGGCGCCGGTGATGCCCCAGAAAGCCATCCAGGCTATGACACCCCAGAAGATGCCAGGCGTTTCCATGCCTGCCCCCGCTACTCTTTAGGACCGGGCCCCGGTCGCGCCGCGCCGCCGTCAACGCGGCCGGCCGGCGGCGCGGCCTCCTAGGCCGCGCCGCCGTGGCTCCGCCCTAAGCGCGCATCACCGGCTTACTTGACCCATATCGCCTTGCCGGTCTGGTAGGTCTCGGGATAGACGATCGCCGCGTCGACCGAACTCTCGCCCTCCTTCTGGTACTGGACGACGGTCATCGCCGGATCGGGCCACTGGTGCCACCACTCGTCACCCTTGCCGTCCGCGCTCGGGTCTTTCTTGGTCCCGTAGGGGAAGTAGATCTTCCCGAGCACGCCGTTGTAAGTGATGTTCTCCAGTGCGTCGACGATCGCGCCGCCTTCGGTCGAGCCGGCCTCGTTGATCGCCTGGGCCAGGATCGCGATGGAGTCGTAGGCCTCGAGCGCATAGCTCTCGACCGCCTTCTTGCCGGTCTTGGCCTTGTAGGCCGCGGCGAACTTCTTGGCCTCCTCCGTATAGAGGCTCTCGGGCACGCCGATGCGCTGGATGAAGGCCATGTTGCCGTCGGGCACGTTCTCCCAGTAGGCGCGGCTTTCCAGGCCCTCCTGGTTGGTCATGAAGGCCACGTCCATCGGTCCGATGCCGGCGTCCGCCGCCTGCTGGGTGATGTTGTAGCCCGCCTCGCCGGTCGCCAGCACGATGATCATGTCGGGTCTTTCGGCCTTCATGCGCTCGACGATGCCGGCGAAGTCCTGGGTGCCGATGTCGACACTGAAGGTGACCGCCTCGACGCCTTCGCTCTTCAGACCCTCGGTCGTTTCCTGCGCCGCGGGTATGCCGTAGTCGGTATTTTCGGTCAGGATCGTGACCTTCTTGATCCCCGGCTTGGTCAACGCGAACTTCCAGATCACGGCCGAGGCCCAGGAGCTCAGGGGCGCGATCCGGAAGATGTGCTTCTGCTTGTCGCCGGTGATCGTGTCGTTCCACGTCTCGGCGAAGACCACGGGAATGCCCCGCGCGTCGGCCACGTCCTTGGAGGCCACGCCGACCGAGCTGTGGTAGCCGCCGCCGACGGCGACCACGCCGTCCTGGGTGATCAGCTTCTCCATGACAGCCGCGGCCTTTTCCGGCAGGCCTTCCGTATCGGCGATCACCACCTCGACCTCGCAGCCGAGCACGCCGCCAGCCGCGTTGATATCGTCCTGGGCCAGCAGCATGGCGTCGCGCATCGCTTCGCCACCGATCACGGTGCCCGGGGTGGAGAGCGGCGCGAGGCCGCCCAGCTTGATCGGGCAGTCCGCGGCCTGCACGCCGAGGCTGGAGGCCGCCAGGCCAATGAGCCCCGCGACCAGTGAAAGTCCGAGTTTCTTCATGGGAAATCCCCCTGTTTCAGATCTGTTGCTTATCGTTTTTCTATGCAACGGCCTTGTAACGGTGCCAGAACATCGAAAAACGCGCAAGGAGACCGGGGTGAGGCGTTACGGGCCGGCCTCGAGGATCATGTCCGCCGCCTTCTCGCCGATCATCACGATGGCCGCGTTGGTGTTGCCCGAGACGACCCTCGGCATGACCGCGCCGTCCGCGACCCTGAGCCGGTCGACGCCGATCACCTTGAGCTCGGGGGTGACCACCGCCTGCTCGTCCACGCCCATCGCGCAGGTGCTGGTCGGGTGGTAGATCGTCGTCGCGATGCTGCGGATGTAAGCCAGCCACTCGGCGTCGCTGGCCACCGCGGGACCGGGAGAGACCTCCTCGGCCAGGTAGGGCTTCATCGCCTCGGCCTGCAGGATCGCGCGCATCTTCTTCATGCCTTCCACCATGGTCCGCCGGTCGGTCTCGGCGGAGAGGTAGTTCGGCCGAATCGCGGGCGTGGCGGAGGGATCGGCGCTCTTGATGTGGACCGTCCCCCGGCTTTCCGGCCGGAGCTGGCAGACCGAAGCGGTGAAGCCCGAGAAGTCGTGCAGGGCCTGGCCCATCTTGTCGGTGCTGAACAGCAGGAAGTGGATCTGGATGTCCGGTGTCGCCAGCTCCGGGCCGGTCTTGTAGAAGGCCGCACCGCAGCCCGCGCTGATCGTGAGCGGACCCTTGCGTTCAAAGATGTAGCGCAGGCCGATCCCGACGCGGCGGAACAGGTTGTTGTATTGGTCGTTGATCGTGATCGGCTGCTTGCAGCGCAGGATCAGGCGCGCCTGGAGGTGGTCTTGCAGGTTCTCCCCCACGAAAGGCGCATCGTGGACCACCGGGATCCCGAGCGGTTGCAGCTGGCTGCCCGCCCCCACGCCGGACAGCTCCAGCAGTTGGGGTGAGTTGAAGGCGCCGCCGCAGAGGATCACCTCGCCCTCTGCCGAGGCGCTTTTCAGCGTACCGTCCTGGCGGAACTCGACGCCCTTGGCGGTCTTACCCTCGAAGATGACCCGGGTCGCCTGGGCCTGGGTCTCGACCCGCAGGTTGGCGCGCCCGCGGGCCGGCTTGAGGTAGCCCTTCGCCGTGCTGCAGCGCACGCCGTTGCGCGAGGTCATCTGGTAGTAGCCCATGCCTTCCTGGCTGGCACCGTTGAAGTCCGCGTTGCGCGGGATGCCGAGCTCTTCCCCGGCGGCGATGAATGCGTCGGCCAGCGGATGGGTCTCCGACTGGTCCGAGACGGCGAGCGGCCCGCCGGCGCCGTGATAGTCGTCGGCGCCGTGGACCTGGTCCTCGGCACGGCGGAAGTAGGGCAGCACGTCCTCGTAGGACCAGCCGGTGTTGCCGAGCTGGCGCCAGAGGTCGAAGTCCTCCTTCTGGCCGCGAATGTAGATCAGCCCGTTGATCGAGCTGGAGCCGCCGAGCACCTTACCGCGCGGCTGAAAGATGCGGCGGCCGTCGAGCCCCGGCTCGGGCTCGGTCTCGTACATCCAGTTCACGTTGCGGTCGGTGAAGAGCTTGGAGTAGCCGAGCGGAATATGGATCCAGAGGTTGCGGTCGGGCCCGCCCGCCTCGAGCAACAGCACCTTGTGACGGCCCGAGGCGCTCAGGCGGTTGGCCAGCACACAGCCGGCCGAGCCGGCGCCGACCACGATATAGTCGAAGCTGCCGATCGACTGGCTGCCGTCAGGCATGCCCGCCACCGGCCAGGCGGCCTAAGAGAACACGCCTCATCGCAGGCAGAAGAAGTTCAGCTTGTTGCCGTCCGGGTCGCGGAAGTAGCCGGCGTAGAACTCCAGCGGCGCGTTGGTCCGCGGGCCGGGCGGGCCGTCGTCGGTCGCGCCGAGCTCGATTGCCCTGGCGTGGAGCCGGTCGACCTCGGCGGGGTTCGCAGCGGCCAACGAAACCATCGATCCGTTGCCCACCGTGGCGGGCTTGCCGTCGTGGGGCTGGGCCACGCAGAAGAAGGGCGTGCCCTCGGCGCCGGCCCAGAGGATCACCCGGTCGACCTCCATCGCGCGTTTGCCGCCGACTTCGGCGAGCAGCGCGTCGTAGAAGGCCGCGGACTTTGCGAGGTCGTTCGTGCCGATGATTGTGTAGGCGATCATGCTTGCCTCCCCTGTCTCGTTGACGTGACCGCTTGGCGCGATCCAGGCCTTTCCGCGCGTGAAACAGCTTCAATTGCGCGGCCCTTAGCCTAGAGCAGATCGCGGTCAAATGGAATCGCCTGAGGCGATCCATTTGCCGCGTGGATCCGCTCTAACTATTGATGTAGAGCGGATTCACGCATTCAAACGGGATCAGAAAGTGATCCCGTTTGAATGCGATCCGCTCTAGCAAGATCGCGAAGCCTTGTCGTCGGCGACGTCGGGAGCCCCAGCTGTCGAGGCGGCCTTGCGGCCGCGCGCCGCCAGCCAGGCTTCCCGGTAGATCACGAAGAGACCGCTCGCGACGATGATCGCGGCGCCGGTCAGGGTGGTCCAGGGGGGCACCTCCTGCCAGACCAGGAAGCCGATGACCGCGGCGAAGATCAGGGCGAGGTACTCGAAAGGCGTGAGCAGGCTGGCCTCGGCGTAGCGGAACGAGGCGGTCATGAGGTATTGCGCCAGGCCGCCGATCAGGCCGAGGGACACGAGGACCAGGAGATCCAAGGGCTCCGGCGTGCGCCAGCCGAAGATCAGGACCAGCGCCCCGGCGACCAGCGTGCCGGTGGAATTGTAGTAGAGCGCGATGGTGGCGGTCGCCTCGCTGCGGCTCAGGCGACGGATCCAGATCGAGACCAGGGCGCTGAAGACGGCCGAGGCCACGGCCGCCATGATCCCGAGCCCGAGCACCGCGCCGGTCGGATCGGTGATCACGAAGACCCCGACGAAACCGACCAGAACCGCCGTCCAGCGCCGCGGCCCGACCGCCTCGCCCAGGATCGGCACCGAGAGCGCGGTCACGAAGATCGGCGCGGCGTAGAAGATCGCGGTCGCCTCGGCCAGCGGGATCTCGGTGATCGCGAAGAAGAATAGCCCGATGCCGCAGACCCCGAAGCCCGAGCGCAGGGCGTGGTCGAGGGGACGCCGGGTGCGCAGCGCCGCGACGCCGCCCGCCCGGCGCAGGAAGTAGAGGATCGGCGGCAGGGCGAAGAGAAAGCGGAAGAAGAGGATCTGGCTGACCGGATAGGCCTCGCCGAGCCACTTCACCATGGCCGTCAGGATAGAGAGCAAGGCCAAGGAGGCGAGCGCCAGGCCGATGCCGAACAGCGGCCGGTTGCGCCGCCGGTCCGGGGTCTCGGCCCGCTGCATCGGGCGCCCCTTAGCCTATGGATCCGAGAGCGGACAGGCTAGTGAGGACGCGATCACGGCGTGATGCAAACTCAACACTCTCCGCTCCGGCAGGCCGCTGAAAACGTGCACAGCCGCAACCATCACCCTTCGACAGGCTCAGGGTGAGGGTGACTTGTTTCAGGAATTGAACCTCATCCTGAGCTTGTCGAAGGGTGACTGTCATCAAAGTCTCAGGCGTCTTTCTGCAAGCGCCTAGGGCGAGACCCGGCTTTGCAGCGGCTCGCCGCGGATCCAGCGCTCCAGGTTGTCGGCGAAGCGCTCGGCGAAGAGCCCTGGCCAGCGCGTGACGTTGTCCGAGGCGTGCGGCGTGACGAAGACCCGGTCGAAGGACCAGAGCGGGCTGTCGGGCGGCAGCGGCTCGGTCTCGAAGACGTCGAGATAGGCGGCGCCCAAATGGCCCGACTCGAGGGCCGCGATCAGGGCCGGCTCGTCGACCACCGGGCCGCGCGCCGTGTTGATCAGCATGGCGCCGGGCTTCATCGCCGCCAGGGCGGCGCGATCGATGGTGTGGCGGGTCTCCTCTGTCAGGCGCAGGTGGAGGCTGACCACGTCGGCCCGGCCCAGGAGGTCGGGCAGGGCTTCCGGCGGATGCATCTCTTCGACCGAGGGATGGGGCGCGCCGCTCCGCCGCGTGCCCAGCACGCGCATGCCGAGCGCCTTGGCGTTGTCCGCGAGGTAGCCGCCAATCGCGCCGACGCCGACGACCAGCAGGGTCTGATCCGACAAGGGGCGGAACGGGATCGGCCGCCAGGTCACGGCGCGCTGCTGGTCGCGGTAGCTGAGCAGGTTGCCGTTCAGCATCAGCATCGCGCCGGTCGCCGTCTCGGCCAGGAAGCGCGCGAGCACGCCGGCGCCGTTGGTCACCGTGACCCGCTCGGCGTCCCAGGGGATCACGTGCTCGTAGCCCGAGCCGCCGACGTGGAACCAGCGGACCGAGGGGAACGCGATGGCGGCCTTGTGGACGTCGCCAGCAAAACCGCTGTCCTTGATCGAGAAGACGACCTCGGGACGGACACGCTCCAGGGTCTCGCCGATCGCCTCGGTCGAGGAGGCGTAGGTCACCGGCAGGTCTGGGAAACGAGGCTCCAAGACCTCCCGTATGTCGCGGGTGTCGCTGAACAGCACGAGAACTTTGGGCGTGCCCGGCTGGGACGTGCTCATGGCGCTTGCCTCCGACTGCCGGAAGATCCTGCGCCCATTGATCAGCGCCCGGAGCCGGGGCGCAAGGAGAAACCGCGCAGCGGCGGCGCCGCGCGGCGCTACATGACAATTTCACTGGATGGCGGAAGCGCCCTGGTGTACAGGCCGAAAGGCTTTAGCTTTCAAGAAGGCCGAACAGGCGGGAACGCTGACACCGTGTCCGAACCCAAGAACGTCCTCCTGATCACCGCCGACCAGTGGCGGGGCGACTGCCTCTCCGCGCTCGGGCACCCCTGCGTCAAGACGCCCCATCTCGACCGTCTCGCCGCCGACGGCGTGCTGTTCCGGCGCCACTACGCGCAGACCGTGCCCTGCGGGCCGAGCCGGGCGTCGCTGCTGACCGGGATGTATCTCCAGAACCACCGCTCGGTTGCCAACGGCACGCCGCTCGACCGGCGCCACACCAACATTGCCCTGGAGGCCCGCAAGGCGGGCTACGAGCCCGTGCTGATCGGCTACACGGACACCAGCGCCGACCCGCGGGACCTTGCGGCCGGCGACCCCGCCCTGTCGCGCTACGAGAGCGTCCTGCCCGGGATGACCCCGGTGATCTGGATCACCGACGAGAACCTGCCGTGGGTCGCCGACCTGGAAGCCAAGGGCTACGACATACCGCCCGGCCATCACGGCGTGTTCCGGCCCCGGGCGGATACCTCCGCCGCCAATGAGCGCGGCTCCACCTTCGCGCCCGCGCTCTACAAGGCCGAGGACAGCATGACCGCCTTCCTGACCGACGAGGCGATCAAGTACACCGCGGTCCGCCGCGACCGGCCCTGGTTCCTTCACCTCTCTTATCTCTCGCCGCACCCGCCCTTCGTCGCGCCGGAACCCTACAACGCGCTCTACGAGCCCGACGCCGTGCCCGGCCTGCTGCGCCGCGACGACATGGAACTGGAGGCCGCCCAGCACCCCTGGCTCGCCTACCGCATCCCGGTCCAGGGCGGCGCAGGCCCGACAGCGGGACTGAAACAGGGTCGCACGCCGGACCTGCCGGAGCACCACCAGCGGCAGATCCGCGCCACCTACTACGGCATGATCTCGGAGGTCGACGCCCAGCTCGGCCGACTGATCGCGGCGCTCGAGGAGCAGGGCGTCTACGAGCGCACCCTGATCGTCTTCACAACCGATCACGGCGAGCAGCTCGGCGATCACTGGCTCTACGGCAAGCTGGGCTACTTCGAGCAGTCCTACCACATCCCCCTGATCCTGCGGGCGCCCGGCACGCCGCCGGGCGGCGACGTCACGGCCTTCACCGAGAGCGTCGACGTCATGCCGACGGTCCTCGACTGGCTCGGGCTGGAGGCGCCCAGCCAGTGCGACGGTCAGTCGCTGCTGCCGCTCAGCCGGGGCGAGCGCCCGGCGAACTGGCGCGAGGAAGCCCACTGGGAGTATGACTTCCGGGACCTCATGCACCGGCGCTCGGAGCGCGCGCTCGGCCTGACGCCCGACCAGTGCAGCCTCAACGTGATTCGCGGCGAGCGCTACAAGTACGTCCACTTCACCGCCCTGCCGCCGCTCTTCTTCGACCTCCAGGAGGACCCCGGCGAGTTCACCAACCTGGCGGACGACCCGGCCTACCTGCCCCTCGTGCTGGAGTACGCGCAGAAGATACTATCCTGGCGCATGCTGCACGACGAGCGCGTGCTGGCCAACCAGATGCTGACCCCAGGTGGACGCATCGAGCACCGGGGCCCCCGTAGCTAGAGCCGGGAAGACAGCGCACCCTCTGACTATTCCGGCAATCCGGCTTCGCGGAGGAACGTCATGCGCCGTTCTCTTACGGCCGGGCCGGTGCTCAACTCGGCATACTCCGTGAAGTGTCTCGAGACGGAGAACTCCGGATCTATTCGGAGCACCTCTTGCGTCTGGGTTCGTGCCTCGTTCTTGCGACCGGTCGCCATGTAACCCAGGATCAGCCTGAGATTGCACATCATGTGGTCCGGCAAACGCGTGACACATTCCCTCGAGGCAGCGATGCTGTCGGGATAGCGCTCCGCGGCGAGGTAGGCTGCGCCCAGGGCGCTGTAGTACCAATCCGGCGGATACGGGTTGAGCCGCATCGCCTTCTCGATCGCCGCAACAGCCTCCTTATTCCTCTCCACGTAGGGCAGGAAAAAGGCTGCTATCGCATGGCTGTCGGCCCCGTTCGGGTTCAAGGCCATCCCCTTCTCGAGCTCGGCGATCCCTTTCTCATGGTCCCGTTCGTAGTTGATCATGAGAGACCCCAAGAGCGTGTGCGCGTCGCTCGAGTTTTCATCCAGCGCCACCGCACGGTTGGCGGCGGCGAACGCCAAGTCGATTGTTTCCGATGGGGATTCAGCCCAGCCCGACCATATCAAGATGTCGTACGACCAGCCGAGGTGCACCCAGGCTTTCGCGAAGGCCGGATCGAGTTTGATGGCCTGTTGCAGGAGTCCGATCGCCTGGTGGGTGGTTGCTTCCGTGAATCTGAGCTTCACTTCATGTGATCGCAGGAACAACTCATAGGCCTCCAGATTGTCGGTGCCCTTGCGCCAGGCGCGGGCCTGCTCGCCCTCGATCAGCGCCACGTCCAGCGACGCCACGATCTCGTTGCGTATCTCGTCCTGCACCGCGAAGACATCGGTGAGCGGCCGGTCGTAGCGCTGCGCCCAGATGTGATTGCCGGTGGAGGCGTCCACGAGCTGGGCGGTGATCCGCACCTGATCGTCAACCTTGCGCACGCTTCCTTCGAGGATGTGGCCAACGCCCAACTCCCTGCCGATCTGGCGCACGTCCACCGCCTTGCCCTTGTAGGCGAAGCTCGATTCACGGGCGATCACGAAGAGCGCGCGTAGCTTGGAAAGATCCGTGATCAGATCTTCGGAGAGACCGTCCGCGAAATACTCCTGGTCCGGGTCGGCGGAGAGGTTCCTGAAGGCCAAGACCGCGATGCTGGGGCCTTCGGGCAGAGGCGGGTAGAGCCCCGTCGACACCATGGTCTCGTTCTGTGACTCGCTCGGAGCGCCGCTCATCCAAATCACGGTCACCCCGATGATCACAAGGGCGGCCGCGGCCGCGCTGATCAGGTGGAGCCGGGTCTTGCGGAACCCGATCCGGCCCGGAGCGGCCTTCTTCAAGGGCAAGGGCTCGGCGCTCCCGGGCTCCGGGGGCGAGGCCTCCGCCTTCGGCGTCCCGTCGCGTGGGGCTTCCTCCGACAGTCCTTCGCGAATTCCGCGGTGAAGACGTTCGGTTTCCGGGTCCGGATCCGTGCCGAGCTCACGCCTGAGCAGGTCGCGGCAGTCCTGGTACTGCTGAAGCGCCAATGCGCGCTGACCCTGGTGCAGGCGGAGACGTATCAGTGCCCGGTGGGCTTCCTCACGCAGGGGGTCGATGGTGAGGAGCCGTATCGCCGCCTGAACGGCGTCTTCCGGCCTACCGGCCGCGACGTAGTGCGCTAGAAGATTGCCCAGAACTTCGACCGCGACCTCGCGGAGCCGTTGCCGCTCGGCTCTTTGCCAGGCCTCAAAAGCTTCCCCGCGGATGTCGAAGCCCTCCAGGAACTCTCCCCTGTAGAGCTCGCTGGCGCGTTCCAGAGCGGCAGGCGTGGCCTCCTGTGCCAGCCTCTCGAAGTCGACCACGTCGACCTCGAGCGCCGCGGGATCGAGAGCAACGGCGTCGCCATCGGTCGCGACCGCCTCACGCTCCGGAGCCGACAAAGCCTTGCGGAGGTAGGTCAGGGTTTGGCGCAGGTTGGCTCGCGCCTGCTCCTCCGCGCTGTCCTCCCACAGTAGTCCGCAGAGCTTGCCCCGCGAGTGGCTCTTGCCCAGGGGGATCGCCAGGTAGCTCAAGAGGGCCTTGGTCTTCTTGGTTGGAAACGCGATCGATGCCCCGGACTCGAGCCGAGCGGAAACGCCACCCAAGAGTTGGAGGCTAAATCCGGCCATGGATCTCGGTCCCTGCGATCGACTGGCTCATCCATGGTAGCGTCACAACACCATAATAACGACCGACTCTTCATTTCTTGCGAGTTTCCAACGATCCCGACAACGCGTTTCTGACGTTGGCCCCCTAGCCTGGAAGTCGACTTGGATCATCCACTCGGCGGCGACCACGCCCCGAACATGATGAAAGGAGAGTTCCATGGCGTTCAGAAACCTGGTGTCTTGCTCACTGTCCGGGGCCTTGATCCTGGCTTTCTCGGCGCTGCTCGGGGGTGAAGCCGCCGCGGAGAACGGCGTGGTCTCGCCAATGGCGGCCGGCGACCGGAGCGGTTGCCGCTCCGTGCATGCCGTCCTCCAAGAGCGCGAGATCGTCGAGTGCCCCGCCGACCAGGCTTTCGAGTTCTGCTTCACTCGGCAGGTCGTCGATCAAGCCGGCTGGCTCACGGGTCGAATGGAGTTCTTCTCCGATCCGAGCAAGGAAGCGAAGCTCCAACACGCCCCCGGCCGGATCGTCTATCACGGCGTTACCAAACTCGTTACGACCTCGGGCGTCCTCCGGGCGGAGGAGATCGGAGTCTTCGACACCAAGACAAAGGACTGGTCGGGACTTTCCGAGATCTCAGGCGGCACCGGCGATTTCAAAGGCGCGACCGGAAACCTCGCCAGCTTCGGAAACGCCAAGGGCACAGGCCTAGAGATCGGCACAATCTGTCAGCAGTAACGTAGAGCTGCGACCCAGGCGGCACAGACTTCGCGTGCCGCCTGGCTCGTTTCTGCTTGTGGCGACTCCTTGCCGTTGCCGCCACGAACGCGGCAATCCTGGTCGGACTCTTCCTTTTGCTCTGCTCCGACGCCCCGCGCAGCCGCACAGCGGCAAGGGCGCCTTGTGGGTCGCTTGCTTCATGACGAAGAAGCCGACAGGGATCGCGACGCTGGACGCGCCCGCCGTCTCACCCCATGTCTATCGCCAAGACGTCAACCAGTCATTGGAGTACCCAATCATGACCCGTCTGCTCTCGATCGCGGTTGCCTTCCTGATCCTGTCCGGCGGCGCGATGGCGGCCGAGCCCGCGCGGATCGGCGAGATCATGATCGAGCAGGCCTGGGCCCGCGCCACGCCCGGCAAGGCGCCCAACGGAGCGGCCTACTTCACCCTGCGCGCCGAGGGCGAGACGGCCGACCGCCTGGTGGCCGTGGCCAGCCCGGTCGCCCAGCGCACCGAGCTGCACACCCACCTGATGGAAGACGGCGTCATGAAGATGCGCGCGATCAAGGCGGTCGAGGTGACGCCCGGCTCGCCGACCGTGTTCCAGCCCGGCGGGCACCACGTCATGCTGATGGGGCTGAAGGCCCCGCTGGTCGAGGGCGAGCGCTTCCCCCTGACCCTGACCTTCGAGCGGGCAGGCTCGATCGAGATCCAGGTCGAGATCGAGAAGATCGGCGCGATGGCACCGATGAAGGGCCATGGCGGACACGATTCCCACGGGCACGGTTCGCACGGACACGGCCAGGGGTCCTGACCCTATAGGCGCCGGGCCGAGCGCCGTGGGGGCGCCGGGACCATGAGGTCCGGCCGGACCCTCTTCGCCGGCGCCGCGGTGCTGGCGGTCCTCGCGCTGGCCGCGACCGGTTGGATCCTCGGCGACCGCCTGCTCGAGGCCCGGACGCCGTCGGGCCCGGGCCTGGTCGCGCTGCCGGCCGAGATCGGCGGGCCCTTTTCGCTGACCGACCATCGGGGGCAGGCCGTCACCGAGGCCGATTTCCGCGGCGGCTTCACGCTGCTCACCTTCGGCTACCGCTCCTGCCCCGACTTCTGTCCGACCACGCTGGCCACCATGAGCCTGGCCATGGACCGGCTCGGGCCGCGCGCCACCCGCGTGCGGCCGGTCTTCTTGAGTCTCGACCCGGCGCGGGACACGCCCGATGCCCTGGCCGCCTATGTCGCGCATTTTCATCCGGACATGGTGGCCCTGACCGGCCCGGACGCGGCAGTGCGCGACGCGGCCCGCGCCTTCCGGGTGATCTACCGCCTGCGCAAGGACGTCGACCCGGTGGACTACCCGGTCGATCACTCGACCTACAGCTACCTAATGGACCCCGACTGGCGACTGCTGGCGGTGTTCCGCCACGACGTGACGCCCGAAACCATGACTGAGGTGGTCGAGGGCTTTTTCTAGAGTCCCGATTCCGAGGACAGTGTTCAGGCACGGTATAGACCGATTGGATCGCTGACGGCAGCAGCAATCCCTCTCGCGGGGTCGTGCCGGGGTTGAAACCAAAACTATTCACCACAGAGACACAGAGAGCCCAGAGAACCAAAAGGAGCTGGCTGCGCGCGAAGCGCGCCAAAAAACTGTTGGTTTCTCCTCTGTGTTCTCTGTGTCTCTGTGGTGAATCCCTTTCTAGTTCTTGGCCCCTCGCCATCCGGCGGCAGGGCATGCCCACCGTGAGCGATATCACTGGTCCATAATGTCAGCTATATGTCGGGTCCGTACCGCGCCGGAACTTCCGAATCAGGACACGAGAGCCGACGACGGACTACCAGCGGCAGAGCTCGGCAATGGTGGCCATGGCCACGGTCACGGCCTCGTAGGGATCGGCGAGCGCCGGCCAGAGGCCGGGAAAGGCCAGAAAGGCGGCGGCGAGCGACAGGCAGAGCCCGGCGAAGATCAGCAGGGCCCTGCGCTCGAACCCCGGATCCCGGGGCGGGGAGTCGTCTCCCATGGTTTCGCGGTTCTTCGCCATGGCCCCAAGATAGCACTTCTTGAACCGAATTTGTTTGGAAGGCTCGAAGAACGAGGCCTTAGCCGGCACCATCACCCTTCGACAAGCTCAGGGTGAGGGTGAAATCTATCAAGAAGAAAACCTCATGCTGAGCTTGTCGAAGCATGACCGTGATCAAGGGCTCAGGAGACCTCCAGTGGCCAGCTAGATCGGCAGGACGAGGCTGCCGAGGCGCTCGGTCATCTTGCGGTTCTCGTCGTAGTCGACCGGGACGGCCAGCAGGGCTGGCCCGTCCTGGGCGAGGGCCTCCTCGAGCAGGCCGGGGAAGTCCTCGGCGCGCTCGACCGTGCAGCCCCAGAGCCCGAATGACCTGGCCAGCAGCTCGAAGTCCGGGTTGCCGAAGGCGAGGTCCGAGTGACGGCCCTCGAACTGGTTCTGCTGCTTCCACTTGATCAGGCCGTACTCGCCGTCGACCCAGACCAGGACCACCATCGGCAGCCGGAGCCGGGCCGCGGTCTCCAGCTCCTGCACGTTCATCAGGAAGCCGGCGTCGCCGCAGAGCGCGACGGCCTTGCGCTCCGGATGGGCGAAGCGGGCGCCGATCGCCCCCGGCAGGGCGAAGCCCATGGAGCAGAAGCCGTTCGAGATCAGGCAGGTGTTGGCCTCCAGACACTGGTAGTAGCGCGCCACCCACATCTTATGGGCCCCGACGTCGGACAGCAGGATGTCGTCGCGTCCCAGCGCCTTGCGCAGATCGCTCAGGATCCGCTGGGGCTTCATTGGGAAGGAGAGGTCCTCGGCCTCGGCCGCCAGGTCGTCGGCGATGGTCCGGCGCAGCTCGGCGCGCTCGGCGATGTCGAACAGCGGCAGGCGGCCCTCGTAGCTCTCGTTGACCGCCTCGTTGAGCTGCCAGAGAGCGTCGGCGAGATCGGCGACGATCTCCACGTCGGGCTGATAGGCGTCGTCCACCTCGGCCGGCTCGAAGTCGATGTGGATCAAGCGCTTCTCTCGACCGCAGTTCCAAAGGTCCGGGGCGTACTCGACCAGGTCGTAGCCGACCGAGATCACCAGGTCGGCGCGGTCGAAGGCTCCGGTCACGTGGTCGCGGCTCTGCAGGCCGATGGTGAAGAGGCAGTGGGGGTCGTCGAGCGGCACGGCGCCCTTGCCCATGAAGGTGTTCACGACCGCGATGCCGGCCTTGTGGGCGAAGCGGCGCAGCTGCCTGGCGGCGCGCTTCCGGACCGCGCCGTTGCCGGCCAGGATCAGCGGGCTCTCCGCCTCGCCGATCAAGGCGGCCGCGCGGGCGACGGCCTTGTGGTCGGCGGCCGGCCGCCGTGTCGTCGTGGCACCCAACGGGCGCTTGGCGACCGGCGCCTTGGCCACGTTCTCGGGCAGCTCGACCACGGTCGCGCCAGGCTTCTCGGCCTCGGCCAGCTTGAAGGCCTTGCGCAGCACCTCGGGGATCGTGTCGGCATCGGGGATCGAGTGGGCCCACTTGGTGATCGGCCGGAACATGCCGACCGCGTCCATGTTCTGGTGGCTCTCCTTGTGCAGGCGCTCGGTCGAGGCCTGGCCGATGATCGCCACCACCGGCGCGCGGTCCATGTTGGCGTCGGCAATCCCGGTCACCAGGTTGGTCGCGCCCGGCCCCAGGGTCGAGAGGCAGACCCCGGCCTTACCGGTCAGACGGCCGTAGACGTCGGCCATGAAGGCGGCGGCCTGCTCGTGGCGGCACAGCACGAATTCGATCGGGCTGTCCTCCAGAGAGATCATCAGGTCGGCGTTCTCCTCGCCGGGCACGCCGAAGATATGGGTCACGCCCTCGGCCTCGAGGCACCGCACGAAGAGGTCGGAGGCCTTGATCGTCGTCTCGGGTTCGCGTGGGGTCACGGGCGGGGGCTCCTTCTCGCTAACGCGTGTCGCCGGCCTGCAACAGGTCCGCCGGCGGGCTGTCTTGTCCCGGGACGGAGGTGATGCCGCCGCCCCGTCCGATCAAGGAGCCGGGCGCGACCTCCGGATGGAGCACGTCGAGCGGCACCGACCCGCCTTCGGCGGTCACCTGCCGGGCGTGGAAGCGCCTGAGGTCGCGCGGTTCCGCGACACCACAGGAATGCGCGATCACGCCGACCTCGTTGACCACGTGGCGCGCGTAGTTGGCGACCCGCTCGGCCTTGTCGGCGGGTACCAGGCCCCGCTGGAACCGCGGGTCCTGGGTGGTGATGCCGGTCGGGCAGATGTTCTTGTTGCACTGCATGGCCTGGATGCAGCCCAGCGCGAACATGAAGCCGCGCGCCGAGACAACGAAGTCGGCGCCGACGCAGAACGCCCAGGCAACGTCGGCCGGGGTGATCAGCTTACCGGAGGCGATCAGGCGCGTGCGCTCCTTCAGGCCGTAGCCGACAAGGAGGTCGGCCACCATGGGCAGGCTCTCCCAGATCGGCAGCCCCATGCGGTCCATCAGGCTCATGGGCGCCGCGCCGGTGCCGCCGTCGGCGCTGTCCACCGTGATGAAGTCGGGCGCGCTGTCCAGGCCGCGCCGCTGCACCTCCTCGAACAGCTCCTCGAGCCAGCCGTAGGCGCCGACCACGCACTTGAAGCCGACCGGCTTGCCCGAGACCCGGCGGATGTGGTCGATCATGTCGAGCAGGTCGCCGACGGAATTGATGTCCGGGTGCCGGTTCGCGCTGATCGAGTCCTGGCCGACGGGTATGCCCCGGATCTCGGCAATCTCCGGCGACACCTTGGCGGCCGGCAGGATCCCGCCCTTGCCCGGCTTGGCGCCCTGGCTCAGCTTGATCTCGAACATGCGGACCTGCTCGTGCGCCGCCAAGGCCTTGATCCGCTCGTCGGAGAGCCGGCCTTCCTTGTCGCGGATGCCGTACTTGGCCGTGCCGATCTGGAAAACGACGTCGCAGCCGCCTTCCAGGTGGAAGGGCGCGAGGCCGCCCTCGCCGGTGTTGAGCCAGATGCCGGCCTTGGCCGCGCCGGCCGAGAGCGCCTGGACCGCCACCTTGGAGAGGGCGCCGTAGCTCATGGCCGAGACATTGAAAAGCGCGTCGGTCACGTAGGGCTTGGCGGCGGTCGGGCCGATGGTCATCGGAGCGCTCTCGACGACGTCCTCGTCCAGGGTCGGAAAGGCGCAGTTCACGAAGAAGACCGTGCCCGGCAAGCGGAGATCGCGGGTCGAGCCGAAGGCGTGCCGCGTCGAGACGTTCTTGGCCGCGCGGTAGACGTAGGAGCGCTGCTCCCGGTTGAAGGGCATCTCCTCCCGGTCCATGGCGAAGAAGTACTGGCGGAAGAAGCTGCCGAGATGCTCGAAGAAGTAGCGGAAGCGCCCGATGACGGGATAGTTCCGCCGGATCGCGTGGCGGCTCTGGGTGACGTCGATCGCGTAGAGGACGAGCACGACCAGGATGCCGATCCCGATCGCCACGACGAAGAGGATGGCCAGGATCGAGAGGACGTTGATGACGAAGTCGGGGACCATGGCGAACGAACCCTGCTAGCGGCCTATCCTGTGACGAGGCCTAGCTTAGCACCCCGGGGGCGACGCCTGCCAAGAGGGCCGCGCGCCGGCCCCTCAGAAGTAGCTCTCGCCCTCGATGGCGTCGAGGGCCTCGGCCAGCCTGAGGCGCCCCTCGGCGATCCGCTCGGGATCCTGGCCGGCCAAGAGCTGCTCGAAGCGGGACAGCAAGCGGTCGATCGTATCGCGGGTCTCGCCCCGGCGCTCCTCGTAGAGCCGCTCGGCCCGAGCCAGGAGGGCGCGGTTCTCACTCTGGTCCCGCGGATGGATCTTGAGCTTGGCCAGAGCCTTCATCCGCTTCTCGATCTCCTTCGGGCTCAGCGTGCCGGGCGCCTGCTCAACGATCATGCTCTTGACTTCGCCCGTGGCGACGACCTTGGCCTCGACCTCCAGAAGTCCGTCGATGTCGTAGGTGAAGCGGACGTCGACCGCCTTGTCGTCGATGCCGCCGCCCCTGGGCAGTGCGACCCGCAGCATTCCCAGCGGAATGTTCTGCTTCACGTTGCGGCTCTCGCCCTGGAAGACCCCAACGTCCACCGCCTTCTGGCGCTCGGACAACGGGTAGACCTGCCTGACCCGGCTCGCCGGAATCGTCGTGTTGCGTTCGATCAGCGGCAGGTAGAGCCCCTCCTGGACCTGTTCTTCGCCGATCTGCCTGCCGACCTCGACGCCGAGGGTGTAGGGACAGACGTCGGTCACGACGACCTCGTCGAGGGCTGCGTCGCGCGCCTTCAAGCCGGCCTGTACGGCCGCGCCGAGCGCGACCGCCCGGTCTGGATCGAGGTGGCTGCTCGGCAGCCGGCCGAACAGGCGGGCCACCAGCTTGCGCACCGTGGGCATGCGGGTGGCGCCGCCGATCAGTAGGACCTCGTCCAGTTCCTTGGGGTCGATCTGGGCGTCCCGCAGAGCCCGCTCGACCGGGGCCGCCAAGCGGGCCATCAGGTCTTGGGCGCAGACCGCGAAGTCGGCCTCGTCCAGCGCCCAGGTCAGTTCCCGGTCCTGCCATCGAACCCGCATCTCCGCCGCTTTTCGTTCGCTCAAGTGCCGCTTGGCCAGTTCGGCCTCTCGGCGCAGTGCAGCGCCGAGCCGTCCCGTGAGGCCGTCCTGCGCCAGCCCGGCCGGCTTCCCGACGGCCTCGATGAAGCCCTGCACCAGCTGCTCGACGAAGTCTTCGCCGCCGAGGAAGTTGTCGCCGGTGCTGGCGCGCACCTCCATGATGCCCTCGAAGAGCTCCAGAACGGAGACGTCGAAGGTGCCGCCGCCGAGATCGAAGACCAGGAACTTGCTCTCCGTCTCGCGGTGATGGAGGCCGTAGGCCAGGGCGGCGGCGGTCGGCTCGTTGATCAGCCGCTCCACCTTGAGCCCGGCCATGGTGCCGGCGGCGCGCGTCGATTTGCGCTGGGCATCGCTGGAATAGGCCGGCACCGAGATCACGGCCTCTGTCACCGGTGAGCCCAGCCAGGCCTCGGCGTCGTCCTTCAGTGACGTCAAGACCAGCGCGGAGAGCTCTTCCGGCCGGAAGTCGCGCTTGCCCAGCCGAATCCGCCGTTCGGTGCCCATGTAGCGCTTGAACAGAGCGGCCGTTTGATCGGGATGGGTCAGCAGGCGCTCGCGCGCCGCCCGGCCGACCAGGACTTCGCCCGAATCGTCAAGGCCGACCACGGAAGGCGTAAGGGCCTCTCCCAGCGCGTTCGGCACGACCTGCGCCGCCCCATCGCGCCACAGGGCGACCAGGCTGTTCGTCGTGCCCAGATCTATGCCGACGATCATCGCCGCCGCTCGATCCGGCGGACCCGGGCCCGGGTGTCCGGGCGCGCCCTCGCCGCTCTCGCGTGCCTCATGAGCTCAGCCATATGGAGAGGCCGACGCCGGACGCCATGAAGACCGAAACATAGGCCAGCGTGAACCATCGCCGCTCGCGTTTCTTGACTTCCGGCGGACGGTCGATCACCGCGCGCCACCAGACCACCGTGTCCGGATCGAGGTACTGCTCCAGGAGCAGGGGGTCGTTTCGGCTGATGTCTTCCAGCAGGTCCTCGACCGCCTGCAGCATCTCGTCCTCCATCAGGACGTAGGCCGGGTGGAAGAGCCAGGGCCGACACCGCCGCAGCAACAGCCAGGCGGCCAGGGGCGTCCGGCTGCCGAGACCGGTCCTGCGCGACTCGCGGCGGAGCGAGTCGAGCCGCCACTCGGCCTGGGGGACCTCGAGCAGACGCAGAGCCTGGAACTGCTGCGCCTCGGGCAGGTGATCGAACGCCTGATCCCATTGGAAGCGTTCGATGGCCGCCTTCGCCAGGATCGTGGGCAGCGGACGGCGCGGGGCGAGAACCTCCAGGAAGTGACGCTCGAGGGCCGCCCTCGCCTCGAGCCCGAGCAGGTCGGGGCCGGAGAGCGCCGCGTCGAGGCACTGCACGGCGGCGGCTTCGTCGCCCTCTTCGAGCCGCGAGACAATGGCCTCGAGCGCTGCCGCGGCGGCCGGCGGGACCTCGTCGACGTCGGGTTCGGCGTATTCGGTTTCGGCGATAGCGGTTCCGGGAGCGTCGCCCGCTTGGTGCGTCGGCGCTTCCGCCTCGGCGGACCGGGAGCCGTCTCGCGGTGGCGTCTGGAGCGGCATGGTGGAGCCGGACCGGGCGCGCGCCAAGGCCTGGTCGTGGGCCCAGCGGAGCCGTTCGAAACCTTCGGGATCGTCTTCCGGCCGGGTGGTCTTCAGCCGCTTCGCGTAGGCGGTCCGGATCGCGCGGAGATCGTCGGTCGCCTCGATGCCCAGTTCCCGCCAGACTTCCTGCACCGCGCCGCCCCGCAGAATAGAGAGTAGAGCGACACTGTTCCCGCTCGGGTTTAAGGTCGGGTTAAGCGGCCCCGCCCTGGGGGAGCCGGCCACTCTCGAAGCCGGTCGCTCCGGCGGCCTCCGGCTGTCAGGCTCAGGGCTTGCCCGGTCCGCGCGGTCCCGTGGCGGCCGTGAAGGGGGTGGCGGGCCAGCTGGCGTCCCAGTCCTCGGCCGCGAGGATCACCCGGGCCCGCTCAGCGTCCTGGGTGTACTGGGCCTTGAGCTCCTCGGGCGCCGGATCCTCGATCGGCGGACGCAGGTAGTCGACCAGGGCGATCCGCATGTGGCGCCCGGTCAGGTCCTGGTCGTTGTCGAAGAGGTGCACCTTGAGGCGCGGCGGCCCGACCAGGCCCGCCGCCGTCCGGTCCCACTCCGGCGTCAGGGTCGCGAAGCCGCCGTGCCAGCGCGTCGCCGCGCCCTTGTCGATCCCGGCGCGCACCGCATAGGCGCCGGACGCGGGACAAATCGTATTGCGCAGCACCAGATTGGCGGTCGGGAACCCCAGGGCCCGGCTGGCCCCGCCGCCGGGCCGGACCCGGCCTTCGACCTCGTAGTAGCGGCCGAGCAGCAGCGCGGCGCGGGTCGGGTTGCCGGCCAGTAGATAGTCGCGCACCCGGGTCGAGGAATAGTCCTCGCCGGCCGGTCCCAGGATGCGGGAGATGCTGGAGACGCCAAAGCCCATGGTCTCGCCGAGGCTCTTGAGCAGGCCGATGTCGCCGCCGCGGCCGCGCCCGAAGCAGAAGTTGTCCCCGACGACCACGTGCCGGGTCGCGAGGCCGCCGACCAGGATGTCGGTGACGAATTCCTCAGCCGTCATGTTCGACAGCGCCCGGTTGAACCGCAGGCAGAATAGGCAGTCGATGCCGAGCGCCTCGATGAGCCGCGCCTTGATGCGGAACGGCGTCAGGCGGAAAGGCGGCCCGTCGGACTTGAAGAACTGCCGGGGGTGCGGCTCGAAGGTAAGCACCGCGTGGGGGGCGCCGAAGGACTCGGCGAGGCGGCCGGCCTCGGCGAGCACGCCCTGGTGGCCGCGGTGGATACCGTCGAAGTTGCCGATCGCCAGGACCGAGCCCCGGCTGGCCGCGGGAATGTTGCCGTAATGGCGGAAGAGCTTCATCACGGGAGGGCGCCGCCGGCTTCAGGTCGCCGCGCCGATGCTGCGATAGGCGCCGCGGTAGTAGAGCAGCGGGCTCCCGTCCGGGTCGGCCGCCATGCGCACCACCTCACCGACGAAGATGACGTGATCGCCGCCCTCGTGGGTGTAGCGGGTCTTGCACTCGAACTTCGCCAGGGCGTCCCTCAGGATCGGGCAGCCGGCGTCCCAGGTGTCGAACGCGACGCCGGCCCACTTGTCGCTGAGCGGCTTGGCGAAGCGGTCGGAAAGCTCCTGCTGACCCTCGCGCAGGACGTTGACCGCGAAGTACTCGGTCGTGAGGAAGGTCTGCAGGCTGTGCGCCCTGCGCCCCAGGCTGAACAGGATCAGGGGCGGGTCGAGCGAGACGGCGTTGAAGGAGTTCGCCGTGAAGCCGACCACCTCGCCGTCCAGCGCCTTGGCGGTGATGATCGTGATCCCGGTCGCGAAGCAGCCGAGCGCGTTGCGAAACGCTCTGGAATCGAAGGCCATCGCCCGCCGCCTCTCCTCGCCGCCAAAAAGCTGGGGAAATCTAGCCAAAGGGTCCACGGAATACAAAGGTGAGGACGTGGCAGCCAGAGCTGACCCCGATTGTACGCGACCCGCTCTAGGCCCTGCCCGGTGCCACGATCGAATCGGCAATGCGGACGCCGGTCGCCACCAACTCGGGCACCACGACGTTAGCCCCGGCGCGTTTCAGCTCGTCGGCGTGCTGATTGTCCCGGGCCCGCGCATGGATCAGCAACTCGGGGAAGATGTAGCGCACCAGGGCGACGAGCTGCAGCGCGGCCTTGGGATCGTCCAGCGCCACGACGACAGCCCTGGCGCGCTCGACATTGACCGCGTCCAGAAGCTCGGGCCGCGTCGCGTCGCCAAAGTAGACCGGCAGACCCTGGCGCCGCGCCCTGGCAACGTTCTCGGCATCCATGTCGACCGCAACGTAGCGCACGCCCGCCCTCTTCAATTTCGCGCCGGCGGCGGAGCCAACCCGACCGTAGCCCGTGATCACGACGTGTCCGCTGAGCGAGGTCGCCTGATCGGAGATCTCCTCGGCCGAGGGCGCGACACGCTGCTCCATGCGCTTGCGCAGCCAGGAGCCGAAGGGAGCCAGCAGGGGTGTCGCGATCATGGTGAGCGCCACGGCCACGACCAGGACTTGAGCTTGTTCGACGCCCAGGATTCCGGCGGCAAGCGCGGCCCCCAGGAGTACGAAGCTGAACTCGCCGGCCTGGGAAAGCAGCACACCGACTTGAAGGGACTGCCCGGTCGGGAGAGCAAAGAGCCGGCAAAGCGCTATGAGGATCACCGCCTTGCCCAGGATGATGCTCAGGGCCAAGCCCACCACGCTGCTCGCGTTCGCGACGATCAACGACGGGTCGACCGCCATGCCGACGCTGATGAAGAACATGCCCAGCAAGAGGCCGCGGAAGGGCTGGATCTCCGCGCCGACCTGGTGACGATAGACCGTCGCGGCCAGCAGCATGCCGGCCAGAAAGGCGCCGAAGGCGACCGACAGTCCGGCCATCCTGGTCGCGAGGCCCGCGAGCAGCACGATGAACAGGGTTAGGGCGGCGAAGATCTCCGGTTCCCGGACCGCGGCGACCTGGCGGAAGATCTGGACGAGGACGATGCGCCCCAGCACCACGACCAGAAGCACCGCAATCGCCATCTTGAAGAAGGCCAGAGCCAGCGATCCGGCCAGTTGCAGGCCTTCCTGGCCGAGCGCGAGAACGCAGACGAGCAGCGGCCCCACGGCGAGATCCTGCACGACGACGATGCCGAAGACAGTGCGGCCGAACTGTGAGGTCAACTGCCGACGCTCCGAGAGCCACTTGAGCACCAGGGCGGTGGACGAGAGGGCCAGGGCGGTGCCCAGGGTCAGGGCCGCGGCGGCGCCCATGCCGAGCAGCCAGGCGACGCCCGCGAAGGCCGCGGCGGTGACCGCGACCTGGGCCAGCCCGAGGCCGAGAATCCGGCCGAAAAGCACCTTGATGCGCTCGGGCGGCATCTCCAAGCCGACGGTGAACAGCAGGAACACGACTCCGAGTTCGGCGAGCGCCTGGACGGTCTCGCCGTGGCTGACCAGCCCCAGAGCCGACGGCCCGATCACCGCGCCGGCCACGAGATAGCCCAGCACTGTGCCGAGGCCGAGCTTCTGAAACAGCAGAGCGGAGACGACGGCCCCGAACAGGACCACGATGATCTCGAAAAGATAGCCGACTTCCGCCATGGCGAAGCGAGCACCCTCCTTGGCCCACCTAGGTCCCGGCGGCACGCCCCTGGACCTGGCAATCGCCACTTCGATGCGAACCCATGGCCGCCCGAGTTCTCGCTCGGGCGCTCTCCTGTTGCTACACGGCTCTCGTATGATCCGGCCCGGAAGTGAGCGGGAAATGGCGGACCAGCCATTTCATCGCCCGGCTCCTGGGTTCTTCCTTGCCGGTCATGACATAGGTCAGCGTGTAGTCGTTGTTCATGATAGCATGCAGCAGCCGGTAAGCGCGCGGGCTACCGCAGAACAGGATCTGGTCGCGCGGCCGGACGGGCGTCGAGAAGTCGGGCTGGACTTCAACCCGGTCCGTGCTGCGCGGCACGAGAAGCACACAGGGCAGACCGGTCGCTATCAGGTTCACGATGATCACGAGGAACAACTCGACGATCCCGTGGTGATCGGGATTCTCGATATCGCCGAAGAAGAACCCGAAGTTCAGCGACAAGGCGAGCACGATGAAGAAGCCGAAAATGACTTTTTCTAGGTTCATGGCGCCCGACCCCCAAGTCGTTGTGGTCTGGCCATCTTTGGGCGTCCCGCTTCATTCTAGGCCCGGGAGCGGGATGTGGGGGAATCTTTTTGTGGCGGATCAATTGGTTCCATCCCGGCACGATCCGCTCTAGGCTCGACCGGCGAAGGGCCGACGACATCGACCCGCGGGAGAACGACGGTGGCGCCGAACGACATGACCGCAGTCTCACTGGTTCGCCCCCGGCTTCTGGTGCCGGGCGTCCCAACCTTGGGGCCGGGCGTCGAGCGCTACCGGGTGGCCGGCGGCGGCGCGACGGTCTTCACCCTGGAAGCCGGCGACCGCCTCAGCGTGCGCGACCGGGAAGGCCGCCAGTCGGGCGAGCTGATCGCCTTCGACAAGGACGGCACGGCGGACACGGCGGCGCTCGGCGTCGTCGGCACGGTCCCGGCCGACGGGCTCCGGGCGATCCTGGCGCACGGCGACGAGGCGGCGCATATCCTGGCGGCGAGCCTGGAAAGCCGGGGACTCGATGTCGGCGCGGCGCGGGCGGCCGCGCTCTTCGGCCCCGAGAGCCCGGCCGGCGAGGAAGCCCAATTCACCGCGGAGAAGCCCCTGGTCTGCGTCCTGACCGCCCCCGGCGGGTCCATGGCGGTCGACGAACAGGACCCGCCGACCGAGCTCGAGGCCTTCGTCACCCGGGCCGACCCGGCGCGCGCGCCAGCGCCCGGCCTGCCGGACCCGCTCGCCGAGCCCCGCCTCGACCTCCGGATCGACCGCTGCACCGCCGGCGCCTACGAGGTCAAGGCGGGCGAGTTCATCCAGATCATCGACGTCGAGGGCCGCGAGTGCTCCGACTTCCAGTGCTTCGCCGCGGCCGGGCTCGACCGGGGGCTGGAGCACTGCCTGGACGCGACCACGACCCGCACGCTGATGGGCGCGGCCTATCCCGGCCCGGGGCTCTACGCCAAGTTCTACGACCAGAACATGCAGCCCCTGGTCGAGGTGATCCGCGACACCTGCGGCCGACACGATTCCTTCGGCCTGGCCTGCACCGCCAAGTACTACGACGACATGGGCTACCCCGGGCACGTCAACTGCTCGGAGAACTTCAACGGCGCGCTGGCACCCTACGGCGTCGCGGCCCGGCGCGGCTGGCAGGCGATCAACTTCTTCTTCAATACACAGGTCGACGAGGCGAACCAGATCCATATTGACGAGCCCTGGTCGCGGCCCGGCGACTACGTCCTGCTGCAGGCGCTGACCGACATGGTCTGCGTCTCCTCGGCCTGCCCCGACGACATCGACGCCGCCAACGGCTGGAACCCGACCGACATCCACGTCCGGGTCTACCCGGCCAAGAACGTCTTCTCCAAAGCGATTGCCACCAGAATGACCCCAGACGCCGATCCCCAGCTGACGCGCGAGACCGCGTTCCACCAGAGCTTCGCCAGGCACACCCGCAACTTCTCGGAGTACCGCGGCTACTGGCTGGCCAACCACTTCACCAAGCACGGCGCCCTCGACGAGTACTGGGCCTGCCGCGAGAAGGCGGCGATCATGGACCTCTCGCCCCTGCGCAAGTTCGAGGTGCTGGGCCCCGACGCCGAGGCGCTGATGCAGTGGGCGCTGACCCGGAACATGCGCCGGGTCTCGGTCGGCCAGGTCGCCTATACGGCCATGTGCAACGAGACCGGCGGCATGCTCGACGACGGCACGGCCTTCCGCCTGGGCCCGGACAACTTCCGCTGGATCGGCGGCGACGACTACGGCGGCGTCTGGCTGCGCGAGCAGGCCGAGAAGCTGGGCCTCCGGGTCTGGGTCAAGTCCTCGACCGACCAGCTGCACAACGTGGCGGTCCAGGGCCCGAAGAGCCGCGACATCCTGAAAGAGGTGATCTGGACCCCGCCGGCCCAGCCGAGCATGGAAGAGCTGGCGTGGTTCCGCTTCACCATCGGGCGGATCGGCGATTTCGACGGCACGCCGGTGATCGTCTCGCGCACCGGCTACACGGGCGAGCTCGGCTACGAGGTCTGGTGCCACCCCAAGGACGCGGGCGCGGTGTTCGACGCGATTTGGGAGGCGGGGCAGCCCCACGACCTGACGCCGCTCGGCCTGGAAGCCCTCGACATGCTGCGCATCGAGGCCGGGCTGATTTTCTACGGCTACGAGTTCTGCGACCAGACCGACCCCTTCGAGGCGGGCATCGGCTTCACCGTGCCGCTCAAGACCAAGGAGGACGACTTCTGCGGAAAGGAAGCCCTGATCAAGCGCAAGGCGAGCCCGCAGCGGGTCCTGGTCGGGCTCGAGCTGGCCGGCGAGGAGCCGGCGGCCCACGGCGACTGCGTCCACGTGGCCCAGGACGGCAAGGGCCGCAGCCAGATCGGCGTGATAACCAGCGCGACCCGCTCGCCGGTGCTGCGCAAGAACATCGCGCTCTGCCGGATCGCCGCGGAGTTAGCCGAGCCCGGCACGGAGGTCGAGGTCGGCAAGCTGGACGGCCACCAGAAGCGCATCCCGGCCACCGTCGTGCGCTTCCCCTTCTACGACCCGGAGAAGAAGCGGGTCAGGGCGTAGGTCGGCAGCCGCGACGGCCGGGAAAGCTTGTCCGCGTTGAGGTAGTATGCGGACCTAAACTAAACTCTGGTCGAACTTCGCAAAGTAGCCAGAAGGCGACATAGGCCGACAGGCTATGCACCCTTTCCAGCAGATGGTTTGACTCCACAAGATGCAGCATCGGGTTGCCAGTCGGAGACGAGGCGTTTTGCTTCAGAGATGCTAGATGAAGACATGATTTCGGTTAGTTTAGCTTGGCCCGCCTTGGCATCCGGGCGGCCCTTGGTGGCGGCAAGCGAGTACCAAAGGTAAGCCTGCCGAAAATCCATTGGACCAGGCGCAATGCGCCGTTCAGACACTTCCTGAGAGTGCCAAAATCCGAGCAGGCTTTGGGCTACGGAAAGCCCGTTGTTTGCAGCTAGGCAAGTCCAATACCATGCTCTGCTGACGGCATCATCGCGGGCAGTGCCCTGGAGTACAAAAGTCTTCTCGTAGAAGTAACGACCAAGGCGATACTGATCCTCCGCGCCGCCGCTTTCGGCACGTGTATGCAACTCTGCTTGACGTTGGTCGGCAGTTTTCTGATTCGCCGTAATCCCTTGACGATCTGCGCCGCTGCCTTCGGAACGTGTCTTCAGCCCTGCTTGACGTTGGTCGGCAGTTTTCTGCCACGGCTCGATCCCTCGACGATCTGCTGCACCTGCGTAATAGCTCTCGGCAAAGCCAAACCAGTCATCGTCGTGCGCTAGGATCTGCAACACCCCATCCCTGTAAGGAAGTTTTGTCGTGATGACAATCTTCCCTTCTCGGTTCTGTTCGATGTTTTGGGGTCCAAGCCTTACAAAGCTTTGCGTTCCAGGCTTGCATGAGAATTTCTGATGATACTTCTCCGTCAAGCTTTGCTGAACAACAATGGTGTGCTCCCCCGCGTCAATCTCATGCCTTGAGAACGTGCTCGACAAATAGTGAGAGCCCGGACCAAGATCGATCAACTGAACACCATCGACTAGTACGCGCTCCATGACGGGCAGCCGTGACAAAAGAATGAGTGCGCACTTTCCCTCCTTGGGTGGAGTTGACCATGCCTGCCGGCTCATCTCCATCGTGGCGAGGAGAACTTCCGGGCGATCGCCGACAGAGGTGGTAGCGAGCGTCAGGCCACCTGCCCGTAGGTAGTCCATCCCGATCGCCGATTTGAACACCTTCCACGCCTGATCGTAGGCGATGAAGATATGGTGCTCATGCCATTGGCCGGGAAACGGAATTGGTAGTACGAAGAAAACCAAGAGAACATCGACGTCAATTCCAGTCATGCGGTAAGCTTCGACGCGAAGCTGTTCGTTCTGAAAATATGGTTTGCCGAGAATTTCTCGGACTTCAGCCCGCGTGAGTTGAGCTTGTATCGACCGCACATCTTCCGACACTGAAGAAGGCACTGTGACTTCGGCAGCGCATCCCCCAGTGAGCAAGATCGTACCGAACACTATCGAACTGACAATCCACCGGAAACGAAGCTTACTTGGTGTCACCGGCAGGTAGCTCCTATGTCCTAGTGTTCTAGAGAGTGAGCGCGCCCACCAGGAGATGTCGGAGCTTCGCTTACGACGCCTTGCCAACAGAACTTCACCGAGCCAGTAACAAAGTCGCAACTGCGATAGGATGTCTCGCGGACTGGCTCAATGATCTGGGTCAAGAGTCCTTCTCTAGCGACATACCAACTGAATTCCGGCTGATGCCATCGGGTAATGTCGTCGGCCATATGTCCGCTTCGGGTCATTCTTCGCCGTTCTGGACCAACCCTTCTCACTTCTGCTCCTCGGGCTGGTTCGGGCATCAAGTTTCGCGAACCTGTCTTGGTGCCTAACGGCTGCGGGCGTGGGCTGCCGAGAAGTGTCGACCTGATCGGGCATCACGATACCACCTCCCCTCAGGGGAGCGGGTTGGGGTGAGAGAGCAACAAGGCCGATCACAGGCCGACGGCGCGGGCTCATCGGACGATCAGGGTTTCCGGTGTCCGCTTGGTCAGGACCTCACAGCCGTTTTCGGTCAAGAGAACCGTGTTGGAGATGAAGTAGTCGGCGCAGTCCGTGTCGGTGAACCAGGAATGGGCGTGGAAGGCCATGCCTGCTTTCAGCTCCCGCTCGCGCAGCTGCGGCCGCCGCTACTACCCAGGGATGAATTGAGATTTTGGTAGAAATTTGAATTTGGCCCCATCACACTATCGGCCGCTTGAGCGGATGTTTCCGGGGGCAAACGCCGCGGGCGCAAATAGGCCGAACTAGGGCCTTCATATGGGGGAGACTAGATGGAAGAGCAGTTAGCCAACCTCGCAGCGCAGGTCGCCGCGCTCGAGGCCAAGGCCAATACGACCAACACCATCTTCACGGAGATGTACTACTACATCACCATCGCTCTGATGGTCGTGATTCACGCGGGCTTCCTGGCCTACGAAATGGGCGCCACGCGGCAGAAGAACGTGCTTGCTTCCGGGATCAAGAACATCCTCGCCTTCGCGTTCGTCGTGCCGACCTTCTATTTCTTCGGATGGTTCATCTACTGGGCCTATCCCACCGGCATCACGGGAAGCGCCGGACCGAACGAGATCAGCGGTTATGCCTATGCCGCGGAGATCGCCTGGCCTTGGGTCGAGTCCATGGGGCCGAACATCGCCGACAACGCCAGCGGTGTGTTCGTCGGTGCCTTTGCGCTCTTCGCCGCGACCACGGCTTCGATCTTCTCAGGTTCGGTGATCGAGCGGATTCAGGTCGCCGGCTTCATCATTCTGGCGGTCGTGCTCGGCTCCGTTGCCTGGGTCGTCGCCGCCGCCTGGGGCTGGCACGCCGACGGCTGGCTGGTCACCGAGTTCGGCCTGCACGACTTCGGCGCGGCGGGTCTGGTCCACGCGGTCGCGGGCTTCTTCGCGCTCGGCGTCCTGATCAACCTCGGCCCCCGCATCGGCAAGTACAATCCGGACGGTTCGCCGAACGACATCTCGGGCCACAACCTGCCCTTCACGCTGACCGGCCTGATGCTGATCATCGTCGGTTTCTGGGGCTTCCTCATGGCCTGCCTGATCGTGCCGGGCGAGGCCTGGTCATGGTTCGGCGACAAGTTCGCCACGATCTACGGCACGCCGACCACGCTGTCGTCGCTCGCCTTCAACATCCTGATGGGCTTCGCCGGCGGCATCATCGGCGCCTGGGCGGTGACCCGCGACCCCTTCTGGATGATGTCCGGCGCGCTGGCCGGGATCATCGCCACGGCTTCGGGTCTCGACATCTACTATCCGCCGCTCACCTTCGCCATGGGCTTCGCCGGCGGCGCCATGCTGAAGCCCTGCTTCCGCTTCCTGGAGAAGCGCGGCATCGACGATGCGGTCGGCGCCGTGACGGTGCACGGCACGGTCGGCCTCTTCGGCCTGATCATGCTGGGCGTCTGGGCGCACGGATATCCGGCCCTGCAGGGCGAAGGCGCCCCGACGATCTCGCTCCTCGGACAGGTGGTCGGCGCCGTGGTGTTCTTCCTGCTCGGCTTCGTGCCCGGCTACCTGGTCTCGCTGCTGCTCAAGGTCTGCGGCCTGCTGCGCGTCAGCGAGGCGGCGGAGATCAACGGCCTGGATATGACCAAGGTGCCGAACATCGCCTATCCGGAAGGCATCTCACCCTCCATGAAGCCGGCGGAGTGAGCCGGACGACAAAGGAGACGAACCATGGGTTCTGCTTTTTCTGACTGGGCCGAAGCGACAGGTCCGATCTACATGGGTGCGAACACGGGCTGGGAGGTCATCTGGACCCTCGTGGCCGCCGGGCTCTGCGTCTTGGCCGTCGTCGTCGGCAGCCGGCACGAGCTCGACGCCTACAAGAAGGCCGGTGAAAAGTAATCCGGACGCGAAGCATCGACTGAAAAGGGCCGCCCCGAGAGGCGGCCCTTTTTCTTGCTGGCATTTGCGGGCCGGCGATCAGTTCTGGAGGTAGACCTCCATGGAGTCGTCCAGGGCCTCGACCCAGGGGGTGTGGTGCACCGGCGCCATGGAGCCGGTCATGACCGACTTGTAGCAGTTGTCGCGGAAGGACATGATCCCCTGCTTCTTGTGCTTCTTCCACTGCTTGAAGGCGTCGCAAGCGCCCTCGATGTCGAAGCTCGGGTAATCGGTTTCGGCGATCAGCTCGCCGGTGTAGGCGCCCTGGTAATCGATGCAGCCGTAGTCGTCCTCCAGCGCGTCTTCGGCCGCTACGCGCTCCTCCACGTCCTTCTCCATCTCCGCCTTCGAGGGCAGCTGAATCCGGCCGAGGATCACGTCCCGGGCATACCAGGCCTGGGCGTCGAACATGTTGAAGGTGAACCACTGGTCCTGCATGCCGATGTAGAAGAGCTTCGGGTTGTGATTCCAGACCACCCCCTTGTAGAGGTCCGCGGTGGCCAGGCGGTTTGCGGTCTTCAGCCGCAGGTCGTCCGGCAGGAAGGGGAAGTGGTGCTTGTAGCCGGTGCAGAGAATGATCGCATCGACCTCGGCCGTGCTGCCGTTCTTGAAGTGCGCGGTCTTGCCCTGGACCTTTACCAGGGCGGGCACCTCTTTCCAGTTGTCCGGCCAGTTGTAGCCCATGGGGGCGGTGCGGTGCGCGACCGTGACCGACTTGCAGCCGTACTTCCAGCACTGGGAGCCGATGTCCTCGGCCGAATAGCTGGTGCCGAGGATCAGGATGTCCTGGTCCTTGAACTCCCGCGCGTCGCGGAAGTCGTGGGCGTGGAGGATCCGGCCGTTGAAGCTCTCGAAGCCCTCGTAATAGGGCACGTTGGGCGTCGAGAAGTGGCCGGTGCAGACCACCACGTTGTCGTAGGTCTCGGTGGTCTCCCTGTCCGCCGCGGTGTCGCGCGCGGTCACCGAGAAGGTGCCGCTGGCCTCGTCGTAGCGCACGTCCCGGACGTGGTTGTTGAAGCGGATCATGTCGCGCACGCCGGCCTTCTTGACCCGCCCCTGGATGTAGTCGAACAGGACTTCGCGCGGCGGGTAGGAGGCGATCTGCTTGCCGAAATGCTCCTCGAAGCTGTAGTCGGCGAACTCGAGCCCCTCCTTCGGGCCGTTGGACCAGAGGTAGCGATACATCGAGCAGTGGTTGGGAAAGCCCGACTCGTCGGTGCCGGTGCGCCAGCTGTAGTTCCAGAGGCCGCCCCAGTCGGACTGCTGCTCGTAGCAGACGATCTCGGGAACTTCCGCCCCCTTGCTCACCGCCGACTGAAAGGCCCGCAGGACCGCGAGCCCGGACGGGCCGGCACCGAGTACTGCAACGCGTTTGCTCATTCTGGAGCCCCCTTCTCAAGGATGGATGTGGACATGCGCCGTAGCGGTGCGCCGGCCGCCCGGCGCCACGGTTTCGGAGGCGCCGCCCGGGTGGCCGAGAGCAACAGGGATTCCCGGCGCCGTCCCCGCAGGACCGGCGGCCGGCGACCGGCGATCTTCGTCCGGAAGGTGAACGCGCTCCGCGCGACCGCGGATCGGCGCGATCCAGGTTCGGTTCACGCTCTCTCCCTGTCCCCTGCCCCGCCCGGTATCGGCGCGGTTTAGAGAAGTCTTTTTCTTATGAGAGTCTTAGCTGACCTCCCTGGGGGAAACAAGAGCGGCCATGGCCGTGCGGCCCGGCGAGCGCGCCGGGCGCCGGCGCGGGACCCTTCCGCGCGCCACGAGACCCGCCGCGAGCCCAGCGACGCCTTGCCCGGCCGGTCGAAAACGTGTAACCGCTCTATCCGTCGGGACGGATGGCGGCTAAGCGGGGCTGGGGCATGAGACGATGAAGGTCTGTATTTTCGGCGCGGGCGCGATCGGGGGCTACCTGGGGGCCGAGATGACCCGAGCGCCGGACGTCGAGGTCTCCGCGATTGCCCGCGGCCGGCACCTCGCGGCGATCCGCGAGAACGGCCTGAAGCTGCTGATCGGCGGCGAGGAGCGGGTGGCGCGGATGAACGCCACCGACAATCCGGCCGACCTGGGCCCGCAGGACTTCGTCATCGTCGCCCTGAAATCCCACCAGGCCTGGGAGGTGGCCGACCAGATGGCGCCGCTGCTCGGGCCGGACACCGCCGTGGTGACCTGCCAGAACGGTGTCCCCTGGTGGTACTTCCACGGCCTGGAGGGGCAGTACAGCGACCTGCGCCTATCCAGCATCGACCCGGACGACCGCCAGTGGAACGCGATCGGCCCCGAACGGGCGATCGGCTGCGTGGTTTACCCGGCGACCGAAATCACCGAGCCGGGCGTGATCAAGCACACCTACGGCAACAAGTTCGCCCTGGGAGAGCCCGACGGCAGCACGTCGGAGCGCTGCCAGCGCCTTGCCGCCGCCATGGAGGCGGGCGGCCTCAAGGCGCCGATCCTGCCCCATGTGCGCAACGAGATCTGGCTCAAGCTCTGGGGCAACCTCTGCTTCAACCCGATCAGCGCGCTGACCCGCGCGACCCTCGACGTGGTCGCGACCGACCCGGGCACCCGCACCCTGGCGCGCGAGATGATGCTGGAGGCGCAGCGGATCGCCGTGCGCCTGGGCGTCCACTTCCGGGTCGACGTCGAGCGGCGGATCAACGGCGCGGCCAAGGTCGGCGCCCACCGCACGTCGATGCTGCAGGACCTGGAAAGCGGCAAGCCCTTGGAGATCGACGCCCTGCTGACCGTGGTTCAGGAGATGGGCCGCATGGTGGACGTGGAGACGCCGCACATCGACGCCACCCTCGCCCTGGTCCAGCAGCTCGGCCGCACCCAGGGTCTCTACCCGACCTTCCCCGAGCTGGAAGCCGCGGACGAGGTCGCGGAAGTGGCGGTGGACTGAGGGCGGCGCCTCTGCGCCCCTGCGAGAGGGGCGCGCCCGAACCTTGAGCACGGAGAGAGAGACGATGACGATACTGAGGACGGCTCTGGCGGCGGTGGTGCTGCTGGGAATCTCGACCGCGGGCGCCCTGGCGTCGAACAGCGGCCGCAGCGACACCATGACCTTCGGCAAGAGCACCGACTGCGCGGCCGCCCACGAGAAGTTCCAGCGCACCTATTTCCCTGTCTTCTTCGGCGTCGCCGAGGGCGGCAAGATGTGCGTCTACTCTTATTGCGCCGCGGCCTGCCGCACCAGCAACGCCCGCAGCCTGACGATCTATCGTTGCGAGAAGGAGAGCGGCACGACCTGCCAGCTCTACGATCAGAACGATCCCATCCCGGGACTGACCTCGAACTGAGCACCCGGTGGGGCGCGGTCCGAGAGGATATCGTGGCGACGCAGATCGCCTTTCTCGGAAAATCCCCGCCCCTGATCTACTGAAGGTCCCCTGACCAGCCTCGCCGGTCAGAGCCTCTTTTGTTCAGGAAGGCGCCGAGCCGTCCCGGCCCGTGGCACCGGCGGGTCGCCGAGTAGCATGGCTGCCCATTGACCGATTTCGGACAATATCTACGTCATTTTCCTCCAAAAGGACGGAAACTGGGTCATTTGTCTCTTCAAGCCCCTCGGTGAATCCCGCTAAGCTATGGTTGCGCCCGCAACGCGCAACGCTAGGGGCGCGAGAAAGATTTCCGATGATCGGAAGGAAACGGGGAGTAAGCGCGATGAATGGCTTAGGGAAACTGCTTGCCGCGGGTTTGGCGGCCGTGGCTCTGTCTGCTTGCGAAGGCACGCAACTCGGGAAAGCTGAGAAGGTCAGCCCGCCGAGCGGGGCGCACGACGCGAGCCTCTACGAGGGCTATCTCGGCCTCTCGAAGAGCGAGTACGGCGAAGGCGATTACAAAAGCTCCGACGTTTTCGCCTTGAGGGCGGTCGCCGCCGCCGAGGGCAAGGATGCCGGGCCGGCGTCGCTCGAGAGATGGCCCATGCCGCAGGACAAGGCGTCCGAGCTGGGCTCGGCGCGCAGCCGCCTGATCGCCGCGCTCGGCGAGGGCGCGGCCCAGAAGATGCCGAGCGAAGCGGCCGCAGCGCAGGTCAACTTCGACTGCTGGCTGCAAGAGCAGCGGGTCGCGGAAAATTTCCAGCCTGAAGACATCGCGGCCTGCCGCGACGGCTTCTACACGGCCATGGCGGCGCTCGAGCAGAAGCCCGTGGCCGAGGCTCCGAAGCCGGCACCCAAGGTCTCGCCGCTGCGCTACGTGATCTATTTCGACCTCGACAGCACCGAAGTCGACGAGCAGGCCAAGCAGGTCATCTTCGAGGCGGAAGAGGCCGCAAGAAGGCTCGACGGGACCAAGATCACCGTCGCCGGCCACACCGACACGCTCGGCAGCGTGGAACACAACCAGACCCTGTCGGAATTGCGCGCCGACGCGGTGGCCAAGATCCTGACCGGGCACGGCTATCCCGCCGCCAGGGTCGCGACCGAGGGGTTCGGGAAAAAGGACCTGGCGATTCAGACGGGGGATCAGGTGTACGAGCCGCAGAATCGCCGCGCGGTGATCTACGTTCAGCCGGAGTAAGTCTGGAACGGCCGGGGACGCCGAGGCGCTCCCGGCCGAAACTTTTTTTGAGCCTACGCTCCGGGGCCGGCTTCTGGCGGTGAGCCAGCTGGACGATTCCGGCGCCTCGCCCAGAGCAGATCCGGGTTCGATGGAGTCGCCAGGGCGACTATCAACCCGGTCAATCTGCTCTAAACTTCTGATGTAGATCGGTTTTGCATATTCGGTCGGAACCGCGAAGCGTTTCCGTCAGAACGATCCGCTCCTGGCGATGGCGTGACGCGCCCGATCAAGAAATCTTGTTGTTTATACTTGAACAATCATTTAATTGTTCATTTATGGAGAGCGTTGAACTGCACTCGGACCAGACGGCCCAGCTTGCCGAGACCTTCGGACTGCTGGCGGACCCTACCCGCCTGTCGATCGTGGTGGTCTGCATGGAGCGCGAGATTGCCGCCGGCGACATCGCCGACGAGCTCGGCGTCTCCGCCTCGCTGGTGAGCCACCACCTTCGGCTGTTGCGCGCCGCGCGCATGCTGCGGGCCGAGCGACGGGGCAAGCAGGTGTTCTATTCGATGGCCGATGACTGCGTGCGGGACGTTCTGAGAATCATGATCGACCACCTGTTCATCCACGAACATGGCGGTCCCGATGAACCACAGGAAGGAGAGGACTGATGGTCAGCGTTACCCAACAAAAGTGTGCCTGCGCCGACTGTGTTTGCATTGTCGACGTGAAAGACGCCGTCAAGAAGGGCGAGCGCAACTATTGCAGCAAGGCCTGCGCCGAGGGGCATCCGGCTGGCGCCGGCTGCGACCACGCCGGCTGCGCTTGCCACGGCTAGCTTAGAGGGGCTGGCGGAGCCACGACTGAAAAGGGCGGGCTCCGCCGCCTGACGCCGCAGGAGAGCGGGAAAGCGAAAGCGGACGGTCAACCGCCCGCAGAGCTTTCCGGATTCTCGAACCGGCCGAGGATACCAGCGGTCAGACGATCCCACGCTCGCGATAGGGCCGGCCCTGGGCGATGCGGCCATAGCCGAAGGCGCCGAGATCGAGCGAGCGGTAGCCGCCTTCGAGGATCAGCTCGGCGATCGCGCGGCCGCTCGCCGGGGCGTGCATGATGCCGTGGCCGGAATAGCCACAGGCCATGAAGACGTTCTCCGCCGCGCCCTGCCACGGCCCCAGGATCACGTTGAGGTCGAAGCTGTTGCGCGCATAGTGGCCGACCCAGCTCCGTTGCAGCTTGAGGCTGTCCAGCGCCGGCACGCGGTGCGCGAGCTTCGGCCAGACCAGCTCCTCGAAGCGGGTCGGCTGGGGCTCGAGGTGGAACCCCGGCGGCTGGTCCCAGTCGGGCAGCCCGCCGGCGTAGCCCTGCCCCTCCGGACCGAAGGCCAGGTGGGTCTCGGCCTTGAGGAAGGGCAGCGGCTCGATCTCCGACCTGGTCACAAAGAAATGGCTCTCGCGGCACATCGGCTCGACCGGCAGCTCGAGCCCGATCATGCGGCCGATCTCGGCGGACCAGGCGCCCGCCGCCAGGACGAAAGTCTCCGCTGCCAGGGCGCTCCCTGACGCCAGCGCCACGTCGCGGGCGAGGCCGCCGTCCTTGCGCCAGTCGACGACCCGGTCCTGGACGTAGGCGACACCCAGCGCGCGCGCCTTGTCGCGGAATCCCATGAGCGCGGCGTGGGGATTGATCCAGGCGTCGTCGGGGGAGTGCACCGCGAGCGCGACGTCCTCGACATTGAGCGACGGAAGGCGCGCCTTGAGGGCCGCGCGGTCCAGCAGATCGACCCGAGCGCCCATCGCCGCTTGCAGGCGGTGGTTCGCCTCCATCGTGGCGTGATCGCCGTCGTCCGAGAGGAAGAGGTAGCCCCGCCGCCTGAAGCCGATGTCGGCGGGCTGGCCGTCGACCGCCATCTCGCGGTGGAAGTCCGCGAAGAAGTCGAGCCCGAAGCGGGCCATCTCGATGTTCTCGGGCAGGCTGAAGAGCTGCCTGATCCCGCCGTTCGCGGCCGGCGTGGCGGCGAACGCGTAGCTCGGGTCGGGCTCGACGACGGCGATCTTGCCGGCGCGGCCGCTGCGCGCCAGGAAGTAGGCGATCGCCGAGCCGACGATCCCACCGCCGATAACGACTATATCCGCTCGCTTCACGAGATCCTCGCAAGACTGCGCATTCTGCGCCCATCAGGACTGCCCGCCGATCCCGGGACGGCAGAGCAGCGGCACATCGCCTGAGCATTGCGCCGGCACGGCTTCGGCGCAAGAGAGCCGCCGAGAGCGCGCCGAGGCTCGGGTTTCGACCCGCTGTGCAGCCGGAACTGAGCAACCCGGAAACCGCCGCAAATTGATCGCCTGAACGGATGCGCCTAGAGCAGATCCGGGTTTGACTGAATCGCCAGAGGCGATCCATCGAACCCGGTGAATCTGCTCCACCAATTCGATGCCGAGCGGATTCACATGTTTTGCCGCGACCGCAAAGCGTTTCCGTCAAGACATGATCCGCTCTAGAGTGCGCGCCGCGGAAGCACTCACGCAGAGCGGATGGTTCGATTGTCTCTTGGTTTCCTAGTCTTCCTGGGGTCCGTGCGGGACAGCACGCCGCCCCAGCCGGCGCGCCTCGGGCTGAGGGTGGCGAAGGCTCTTGTTTCCCATCTGAACGAGGGCGGGGACGAGGCGACGCTGATCGATCCGCTGGATTTCAAGCTCGGCGGCGTGTTCAAGCCGCACTTCGCCTTCGCCCGGGGGAAGGCGCCCGCCCCCCTGGACGCGCTCGCCCAGGCGATCGAAGCGGCCGACGGCTACGTGATGGTCAGCCCGGAATACAACCACTCCATGAGCCCGGCGCTCGCGCATCTGCTGAACCACTTTGGAAGCTCGCTCTTTTCCTACAAGCCGAGCGTGATCGCGACCTATTCGGCGGGACAATGGGGCGGGGCCCGGGCGGCGGTCCACATGCGCACCTTTCTGTCGGAGCTCGGCTGCCTGCCCGTCTCGGCCATGATCCACGTCCCCAAGGCGCGCGAGCTCCTCGATGAGAAGGGGGACTTCCTCGCCGGCGTCGACGCTGCCGCCTGGACGTCCTACTTCGACCGATCCGCCTTGCAGCTCAGGTGGTGGGCGGCGGCGGCGAGAAGCCAGCGCGAGGCGGGGGACGCGGACATCCGGCCGCAGGCCTTCACGCGAGACCCCTCTCAGCGCAACGCGCCGTCCTGATTTCAACGGAGACGCAGCATGGATCGATTCACCGGCGGTTGCCTCTGCGGCAAGGTCCGTTTCGTGGCGTCGGGGCGCCCCTATCGGGTCGGCATCTGCCATTGCCTGGACTGTCGCAAACATCACGGCGCCCTCTTCTATGCCGCCGCCGTGTTCGCGGAGGATGCGGTGACGATCGAAGGAGAGACGCGCGACTACGCCGGGCGGTTCTTCTGTCCGCGCTGCGGCTCGCCGGTCTTCGCCCGCAGCGCGGACGAGATCGAAGTGCACCTGGGGTCCCTGGATGCCCCCGACCAGCTGCAGCCGTCCTACGAATGCTGGAGCGTCCGGCGCGAGTCCTGGTTGCCGCCCTTTCCGCTAGAACGACGGTACGACCGCGATCGCGACGCCACGGGCCGCGACGAGGCCTAGCTCGCAGGAAAGGAAGCCACGGGGCGAGACGGGCGAAGCCCGACTGCGACCCCTGTCGGTCTTCAAGCCGGGATGAAAGCAGAGACCCCACCAAGCATGGCAGGGAGATGCCTAAACCTCGCGAAGACTCATTCGAGGGCCCGACACCTCCCAATAGTACAGGGGAGCCGGCTTGGTGTAGGGTGGGGCGGCGCTCGTTGAACTTGGAGCGATCGCATGAATTTTTCTCTTTGTCGGAAGATGGCTTCCGCGCTGACTGAGAGTTCGAAGATCGCCCAGCCCTAAAGAACTCCGAATGTACTGCGTCGATTCCAGGCTTCGAAGGAGACATTTCGATGACCAATTTCCTCATTACTGGACCGACCGGATTCCTCGGATACCACGTCATAAAGCGCCTCAACGAGCAGGGTAATCGCCCAAGAGTCCTGTTGCCTCGCGACGCCGACGCGTCGTCTCCGAGGGTCCAGAGTCTTTCCAAGCTGCAGACCGAGTCTTGCGAAGGCGACTTTGCCGACCCTGCGTCGCTGCAGGCCGCTTGCGACGGTATCGACGTCGTTCTGCATCTTCATTTCGCCATCGGGCTGGGCGCCGGCGACGAGATCGAGCGCAGCTTGCACGAAGGCAACGTCGTGGCGACGCGAAATCTGCTCGATGCCGCCGCGCGCGCTGGTGTGAAACGCGTGGTCGTCAGCAGCAGCTCTCTCGCCGTCGGATTGAACCGCGAGCCGGCGGAAATCGACGAGTCGGCCGATTGGAAGCAACACGCCTTCCGTCTGCCTTACGCCCTCTCGCGTCGCGAAGCGGAGCAGGCGGCCCTGGCGAGGAATTCCGATGAGATGGAAATCGTCGCCGTCAATCCATCCTTTACCATGGGGCCAGACGACTACGTCGGCGCGCCCGCCAACGGTCTGGCGGTTCGCATGAAGAGCAAGTGGTTTCGCCTCAATCCGCCGATCGGGTTCGGAATTCTCGATGTGCGCGACTATGCCGCCGGTGTGCTTGGCGCGGCGGATCGGGGTGTTCCAGGTACGCGCTACCTGCTGAGCGGAACCAACCTGAATGCCAAGGAGCTTTCACGCGCGGTGGCAGCGGCAATCGGCGCCGAGCCGCCCGGCTGGTTTCTACCGGTTCCCTTGTGGGTCATGCGGCCAATCCTGGCGGTACTGAACTTGCGGGCCCGCCTGCGCGGCAAGCCTCCGGCAGTCTCACCCGCGATCTTGGAACTTTTCGGCCGCCACGCCTGGTACGACACAAGCGGTGCACGGGAAGCGTTCGATTGGCAGCCCCGCCCGTTGAGCGAAACGCTCAAGGACACACTAGACTGGATGAGCGAACACCCGGCCGCCGACACCTGAGACACGGGTGATCCAAAATCAGCGTGATCCGGTGAGCTCGGGCGGCCAAGGTAGACGCTGAACCCCCATCTGGTCTCGTTCAGAGCCATCCAGGGAAACGTGCGCGAGGTAGATGCCATCCGACGCCGGCACGGCCGACGCAATTGACAAGAGCTCCGGACCGTCGTGGAAGGCTGAGTACAGCGGTACCGAGCCATCGGGCGACAACACGACCACCCCCGTTTGCTGCGACTGTGTGGACAGCAACAGGCTTGTCGGAAGACGCATCAGTAACGGCTTCAACCAGGCGTTCTCGTGCACCCAGGTCAGCAGGTCCCCGCGGTCGATGAACATCGCCAGCCACAATCGGCCCTCCTGATCCCGGTCCATGCCGTCAGGCGTTCCGGGGAGACCGTCGATGACGACCTCGGAACTGCCGGCCCGCGGCCCGTTCAAGAAGAACCGGGTGACCTGGAACAGAGAAGTCTGGGTAACGATGACCGACTCTTCGCGCGGTTGGCCAGGATGCTGGTCCACCAGCACGGCGTTGATGAAGTGGTAACCCTCCGCAATCAAGCGGGTCGATCCGTCCCCCAGATCGTAGCGGAACAGGCGCCCGTTGGGCGCAAGCGCGATGGCTTCGTCGATGGCGTCGTCGACGGAGGCGTCGTTATAGGCAAAAGGCTCGGAGAAATAGATACGCTGGCCGTCGGCGGTGACCTCGAGATTGTCGCAGACCGCCAGTTCGCGGCTTGGCGCGCCGCTGCCGTCAGCCTCTAGGGTGGGGGCAGAGGCGTCGGAGTCGGCATAGACGATCTGCCGGTCCAGTTGGAGCGCCGTGTCGGGTACGCGAATCGCGAGCGCTTCTACGTTCCCGGTATCGAGATCAAGCTGATAGAGGCCAGCCGTCTCGCCTTCCATGCGTTTTTCGTAGGAACCGGCGGCACAGAAGTACACTCGGTTCAGGCTGCCCGGCACTTCGTGAATTCCCCAGGCCATCAACGGCACGTCGGCGACCGGTTCCGCGATGGCAGCCGCGACATCGACGCGCCAGATGCGGCCGTCGTGACCGGTCACCAGCGCGGTCGTCCCGCCGCCCGGGAAGATCGCATCGTCGTAAGCGGGAAGTTCCGAGGGAAACGACTCAAGCGATGCCGCAAAATCGGCAGAGCGGTCGACCGCCGCGGTGGCTTCAGAGGTCGCGGAATCGATGACGATGGAATCCGCGACGCAACACCCGATCTCGCCACGCGGCGCGGCGGCTATCCACCAGATGGCGAGGGCCGCCACTACCACCGCGCCCAACACCAGCTTTTTCACCTTCTTTCGCCTTTCCAGTCGCCACCATCACCAGCGATTCACCGACGAGCGCTCCTCGGGCGTCGGGTGACTTTGCCAGATCAACTCGAAGTGTTCCCCGCGCTTCGATCTGTGATAGTGTACGGAAACAACAAATCGATTCAACGGGAACAGATTAAACCAAAACTCATTTCTCTCGAGTTTGTCGGCTTGGGGAGGGCGGCATGTCGAACATAGCTGGCAAGGCGTATGCCATGAACGTGGTGACGCCGCACAAGCCGGGGCTTACCTGGCTCAAGGCGCTGATTTTCAGGTACGCGCGGTGTATGCCGGAGACGCTTTCAGGCCTGCTCGGCCTGTCGATCATCCACTTCGCGCGCTGGGTCATCATCAGGCGTGACCAGTGGCCCGACCTGGGCCAGGGCGAGCAGGATCTGCAGTACGACTACATGCTCTTCTGCAGCAACTTCAACGGAACCTGGGACCAGTACATCGATGCCTTCTCGGACGGTATCCCGTCCGGCCTGGACCTCTTCTGGTACAAGGTCTTCAAGTACCCCCAATCGATCCCGATCACCGCGTTCAAGTCCTACATCACCCACAACCAGATCCATACGGACTATTACTACAACGCGACACCGGGCTCGGCTCAGCGCGACATCAAGGCGGCGCTGCGCGTCTTGAAAGGGCTCCGCGAGTTGCAGGACAGCCACGCCAAGATGGACGCCGGCGCCTTCGCCAAGGAATACCGGCGGGTTCTGACCAACGTGCAGAACTGCCTGGCCTCGCCCGGCCCCGCACCGGTCGCCAGCAACGACACCAGAGACGCCGACATGAATCGCCGGAAAGGAATCGAGGCGCTGCAAAAGCGATTTCAAGCGGCTTCATAAGGGGGACCGGGCCATGCCCAATTTCGACGGCGGACATTACTTCCTGACCGTGCTCGTACCGATCAAGAACGACCCCTTCGTCGACGACGAAGGTCGGCACCGCTCGCGTCCGGACACGCTGCGCGAGATCCTGGGCAACCTGCCGACGGCGCATCAACGCGAGGGCGGGCACCAGGTCGCCGCCGAGAGCCCGTTCATGAGAAACAAGCAAACCCACCTGGCGCGCTTCGTCGTGATCAACGACGTGATCTTCAACGGGCGGGTTCCATCGGATGCGGTTCTGTCCAAGCTGAGCGAAGGCGGCAACCCGATCATTCCGGGGCCGGTCGATCGCTTGAACCGGCCGTACCTCCTCTTTGCCGCCGATATCGATACCGAGACCGGCGATAACTCCGCGCTGGACGGCTACCTGGCCGGACTCTGGAAAGACATGGGCAAGGAGCTGCGTGCGATCTTCGAGCACTGCGAGAGGTTCACGGACGACGTCAAGGACGCCAAAGATTTCTGCGCCTACATCCGAAAGTGCCAGCTCGAGACGACAATGCCGTTCAACGACTACTGGGCGGAAGGCTTGCCGGCGAAGAACCCACCCCTCAAGAAGATCTTGCTGGCGGTTCTGGCGGCCTTCGGAGCCGCCGCGCTGTGGTTGGGCTTCGGGCAGTGGGGCTTGTGGGGCTGGATACTCGCCGCAATCGTCGTGGTCGCGCTGACCGCGGTCTTCGCCTACGGCTTCGTCACGGTGAAGGGCGGAAAGCGCCTGCCGACCGCACCCGATTCCGATCTCAGGTCGATCCTTAAGGCGCTGTACCTGCAGCAGAACTTCGTGAACTTCGCGATCAAGAATCAAGGCGCATCGGACGAGGATCTGCACGCGAACTTCGGCAAGTTCCTCAAGGAGCACAAGCCGCAAGACCTCGACTCGCCGACGCAGGATCCCGGCGTCATTCGCTCGCAGATCTAGGAGAATCGGCCATGGAGGAAGACCTGGACCTCCCCGACATACAGGGCAACGTCATTCGTGGTTATGGAAAGTTCGGCTTTCCCAAGGCCCGCTACTTCTTCGTGCAGATTGCCAGGAACAAAGGCAAGGAAGGCCGCGAGTTCGTTGAAGAAGTGCGCCACAAGGTAACCACGGCCGAGCGTTGGGAAAAGAGCCCGGAGGGAGCCGGCAACCCCTCCAACCCGATGCCACACGTGACCTTGAACATTGGTTTCTCGTGGTACGGGCTCTACGCGCTCGAGTTGCCGACGCGCACGCTGCGCGCCATGCCGGCCGAATACATCGACGGCATGGCGAAACGCTCGTTCATCCTGGGCGATGAGGGCCCCAGCGATCCAAAGAACTGGGACAAGGTCTGGGGGGCAGACCCGACGGACCCGACGCGCGGGGCGCACATCTGGATATCCATGAACGGACGGCCGAACGGATCCGCCGATACGTTCGAGGCTCTCGAAGCGCAAACGAAGTGGCTCTGCGATCTGATCGAGGAGTCGGACGGCGTCAGCCTGCTGGAGGGCCACGGACCGGACGGCGCCAAGTACCAGGAAGCCTCGGTGCTTTACGCGAAGGATCCCGAGCACGGGATCGTACCCTTGTCGAAGGAGCATTTCGGATTCGACGACGGCATCGGCGATCCTGTTTTCGATCGCCAGTTCACACTGGCGACGGAGGAAAAGCGTGTCGTGGGCCGCGGCAAGCTGACGCCGGACCAGGAGTGGGCAACGATCGCCACGGGCGAGTTCCTGCTCGGCCACGTCGACGAGTCGCAAGAAATCCCACCCTCTGCGCCGCCGATCGAGTTCACGCGCAACGGCACCTTCATGGTCTATCGAAAGCTCCACGAGAACGTGAGGAGCTTTCACGACTACATCGACGAGAAGGCCAAGGTCTACGCCAAGGTCATGGACGTGCCGGTCGAGGAGGCCAAGGAGACGCTGCGCGCCAAGATGGTCGGCCGCTGGTCCGACGGCGTTCCGCTGATGCAGGCGCCGACCTACGCCGAATGGAAGAAATTCAACGAGGAATGGGACGACATCCCGGCAATCAAGCTCAAGAGGCTCAAAAAAGAAACGCTTTCCAAGGACGAGCAAAGGCGCTTCAACGATTACCAACGCCTTCTGATCGATTTCAAGTACGGCGACGACCTCGAAGGCACGCGCTGCCCGGTCTCGGCGCACATCCGCCGCGCCAACACCCGCGACATGCTCGATCCCAGAATCGCGCTACCGGCCAAAGACGAATTGAGCGGCTCGTCGCTCAACAAGCGCCGCCGGATCCTGCGCCGGGGTCTGCCCTATGGGACCTACGACCCGGAGACCGGCAGCGACGATGGCGAGCACGGCATCATCTTCATGGCGGTCTGTGCCAGCCTGTTCCGCCAGTTCGAGTTCGTGCAGCAGCAGTGGATCAACTACGGCCTGGATTTCAACGTCGGCAACGACACCTGCCCGGTGATCGGCAAGCACGAGGAGAACGCCAAGTTCGTCATCGCCTCGGATCCGAAAAGCGGAAAGCCGCCCTTCGTGTGCGACCAGCTGCCGCAGTTCGTGACCACACGGGGCGGTGAGTACTACTTCATCCCGAGCATCACGGCCTTGCGCATGATCGCGACCGGGATCGTCGATCCGACCTGAGCGAAACCGGGTTTCACAACCCGGCGCCGGGCCTGGGGGGAGCCATGACCTATATCCGGAACCTCTTCGTCAAGCTGTGGCAGATTCTCGTCATTCTCTACGAAGGGCTGTCGAGCCTGGTGCGTTTGATCGGCCTGGTCGTCGGCGCGCTCCGCGGTGGCGAAGGCGATGTCAAGACGCGCATCGGGGCCGCCCTGAAGGCGACGAGCGGCCAGCGCCTCGTGTTCGCCGTACTGCGCGCCTTCGCGCCCAACCTGGCGATCAAGAAATCCCTCGTGAAGGCCTACGACAACAGCAGCACGGCCTTCGTCACACGCTACAAGGACGTGCTCGAGGTGCTCGACCGCGACGACGTCTTCGAGGTCGTCTACGAGCCGCGCATGCGCGCGATCACCGGCAACGAGAACTTCTTCCTGGGCATGCAGAACACGGCGCGCTACACCCGCGACGTCTCCAACATGCGCCTCGCCATGCGGCGCGAGGACGTGGCCGAGATCGTGAAGCCCTTCGCCGAGCAGCAGGCCACGGAGCTGGTCGAGGCCGCGAAGGGCTCGATCGACGTGCCCCAGGACCTGACCCTGGTGGTGCCGACCCGGATGGTCGGACGCTACTTCGGCACGCCCGGCCCGTCGGAGCAGGACATGATTGACTGGACCACGATCATGTTCTGGTACCTCTTCATCGACCTGGGCGCCGAGGAGGCGGTCATCGCCAAAGCCGAGGACGCCGCGCAGAAATGCCGCGGCTACCTGGACGAAGCGATCCGCGAGCGCAAGGCCCAGCCGACCCAGGACGACGATGTGCTGAACCGCTGCCTGGCGATGCAGGGCGCGGACCTGCCGGGCATGGACGACCTAGGGATCCGCAACAACCTGATCGGCCTGATCATCGGTGCGATCCCGACGATCTCCAAATCGGCCAACCACGCGCTCGACCAGCTGCTCGACCGGCCCGAGGCGCTCGCCGCCGCCCAGGCCGCGGCACAGGCGGACGACGACGAGCTCCTGGCCCGCTACGTCTTCGAGGCGTTCCGCTTCAACCCGGCCAACCCGGTGATCTACCGGCGCGCGGCGGCGGATACGGTGATCGCCCGGAGCACCCTGCGCGCCCGCAAGATCCCGAAGGGCGCCATGGTCTTCGCCGCCAACCTCTCGGCCATGTTCGATCCCATGCAGCTGCCCTCACCGAACGAGTTCCGGGTCGACCGGCCGTGGGCCGACTACATCCTCTGGGGCTACGGCATGCACACCTGTTTCGGGGCCTACATCAACCGCGCGGTGATCCCGATCATCCTCAAGCCGCTGCTGAAACAGCGGAACCTGCGGCGCGCGGCCGGCGACGCGGGGCGCATGGACAACCAGGGCACGCCCTTCCCCGTGCACCAGCGCCTGGAGTTCGATGTCGGCGCATGACAGAGGACCTTGAATGCGAGGAACCCGGAACGAGTTCGGTATTCTGACCGGAAGCGAGCTGCTCCCCGGTATCATCACACTCCAATCGGTCGGCCCATAATCTTACGCTCACCGCGGCGGCAAGAAGCGCGTCCGTCACCGCCCGCCGGCCGGTCCCTCGCCGATCACCACGGGGCCTTTCGGCCGCACCCGGTCCAGGGGATAGCGGTCCTTGTAGTAGGCCTTGAACTTGGCGGCGTCGCCGCCCGCCTCTGCCAGGTAGTGGCGCACGTCCTCGGCGCAGCGCAGGCCGCTGATGTAGGCGCCGTGCACCGCGAGCGGCTGGTAGTCGGGGTCATAGGCCGGGGCGGTCGCCTCGCCGGCCCAGAACAGCGGCAGGGTGTCGCGCGGGTCCTTGAGCGCCTCGCGGGCGTTCTGCGGCGCCATCGGCCGCGCGTCCTTGGGGAAGTACTTCACATAGGAGTTGCCGCCCTTGGCGAAGGGGTCCTTCGACCAGTCCTGGCGCAGGTACTTGGGGTGGAAGCGCCCCTGGGAATCCTTGCGCCCCGCCATCACCTTCTCGATCGTCCACTGCTTCTTGTAGGCCTTCTTGTCGCGCGGGCCGTAGATCCTGCCGACCGCGTCGAACACCCGGGCGACCGCCTTTTCGTCGCTCATGCCGGCGATGGCGTCGTGGTCCTGGTTCATCATCAGCGCGGTCAGCACGTGGGGGCCGTTCAGCTCCTTCGGGTAGTTGGAAAAGAAGGTGCGCGCCTTGCCCCGGGGGTTGCTCAGCACCGACATGAACTTGGACCACTGCCCGCCGTCGTCGTCCCAGAGGCGTTGCCTGAAGGCCAGGGCGAACTTGGTGATCGGCCCCATGCGGACCATCTGCAGCGCCTTGCGCTTCTTGGCCGGGAGCAGCGGACCGAAGATCGCGTCGCCCTCGCCCGCGACCGGGTCCAGCATGCCGGCCGAGAAGGTGCAGACCGCGGTGCGGCCGCGGAAGGTCCGGCCGTCCTTGGTGCCGATCTCGAGGGTGCCGTCGTCCAGGCGCCGGACCTTGACGATCTTGCAGTGGCCGGTCCCCGCGCCGCTGCGGACCAGGACGCCGCCGGCGCCGAGAAACTCATTGGCGATGTCGTTGGGCAGGGTGTCGAAGCCGCAGATCCGGTGGGGATTGCCGTCGTCGCGCTCGATGCGGAACTCGCCCTGCTCCATCAGCTGCTCGGGGATCCGGTCCTCGCTCGAACCGAGGATCGAGACCTCGTCGAGCCCGCCCGGCGTGTGCGCCGAGAGGGTGTAGCGCAGCAGCTCAGCCGCCTCCTTCTTGAGCTTGCGCTTCTGGATGCAGGCCTCGGCGAAGGCCGCGGCCGAGACGTCGGTCTTGGTCTTTTGGCGGTACTTGCGGAAGTCGTTGAGCGCGAGCTGGATGCCGAGCACGTTGGTCTTGAAGACCGATTCCGCCAGGGGAATGGTCTTGCGCCACTTGGGGAAGAACAGCCGGTTGCGCGGGATGCGCGCGATACCGACGCCGCACTTGTAGAGCGGCGCCGGCGTGAAACCGTGATGGCGCAGCTCGTTCCAGAACTCGCCGTAGCGGTCGCTGTCGATGTGGTGCTCGACGTGGATGTACTCGGCGCCCGCCTCGACCGGCACCGGGTGCCCCTTGAGCGTCAGGAAATCGCGCACCGAATACATGCGCCCACCGATCCGGTCGGCGCCCTCGATCAGCAACACGTCGAACCCGGCCCTGCGCAGGTCGCGCGCGGCGGTCACCCCGGCGATCCCCGCGCCCATCACGACGCAGTCGAAGAGCTTGTCGTCCGGCATCTCCCGGCCCTCCCCAAGAGTCCGAAGCGGTGCTGCCTGCCCGGCTTCCGAAATTCCTGGCGTCAGACTAGACCGGCGCTTCGGGCCGCGATGTGTGCTTTGCCACGTCGCCGCAGGGAATCTGGGCCGATGCGAAGTGCGAAGGCCGGGTCAGTCTTCGACCATGGTGGGCGGATAACCCAGATCGCTGACCCAGGCGAAGAGCGCGAGGGTCGGCTCGGTCCCGGTTTCCATAGCGTGGGCGACGCCGCTCTCGTGCAGGATCACGCTGCCCGGCGGGCGCTCGGCCCAGGCCTCCGCGCCGCGCCGCCAGCGCGCCGTGCCGCCGAGCACACCGTAAACTTCGACCGCTGGGTGGGCGTGGGCCGGATAGTGGACGCCGGGCGTCTGGATCGTCAGGCCGCAGAGCAGCCGCGAATCGCGGTAGAGGCTCTCGAAGCCGTGGGTGCCCGGTCCGACCAGGATAGCGAAGGCGTAGTTGTCGAAGAAGTGCCGATAGGCGGGCGGGTCGCCGTAGGCGCTCTCACAGCTGTACCAGACCAGGGCGTCGCGGGCCTCGGCAATGGCGTCGAGCAGGGCGTCGTGGCCGCGCCCGCGGCCGAGCCCCAGCGCCTCCTCGAGGTGGCGCTCGACCGGTGCGAGCGAGGCGGGCGCCGGCGAATGCGGCTGGGCGCAGCGCTCGAGTCCGGCCACGATCGTCGGTACGTGGGCCGAGGCTTCGTGATGCGCCGCAACGCACTCGGCGTAGAAGGCGCGGATCTGGCGGATCAGGTCCAGAGGCAAGGAGGGCTTCCCGAGCCGTCAAGAATGCCCGCATCTGAGCCCGGATCGCGCGCCGCTGGCAAGAGAAAGCCAGGCTTTCGCGCCGACGCGGCCTCGCTGGTGCCAGGGACGAGTTCCTCCTGACCGCCACCGTGAAGAACCTTAAAAGGCTCGCCAAGCAAACCACAAGGCCGCCGCCACAGCCCAGGATCGCCTGAGCCATGCCGCAAAGCCCCTTCTAACCTCTCTAACAAGGCAAATCCGCGTCACCTGTTCGCCGAGGCGGAAATGAAATGTCCGCTCCTTCTATAGGCGGACACCAAAACAACGTTCCAATCCGAATTCTTCGACAGCCTTAGCCACAACCGATCGTTCGAACGGTGGAGGTCAATGTCTGCTATGTGGCGTGCTCAGATTCTGCTGCATTCTTTGAAGGTATACCATCAGTTTGGGAAGCTGTGAGGGTAGCTCCAGCCACGTTCCGACTCCGAACACTTCCCAGGTGCCCGCTGTCAGGTGGGCATCGCGACGAGCAGGGGAGTCTGCAGATTGCCGACGGTCGATCTCGGCGAACCCAACGAGGCTTTGATGCCGCCTTTTTTACCTTCGATCATATCCAGCGTATGATGCACGCCGAATGACGAAACGACTACGGAACGCTGCTAGACAACACGCCCAGCGATAACGAATTCACGGATACTAACATGACCGAGCGCAAAGCCCTCATCACTGCCATCATCGGCGCAGCCGTCATGTCCGCCCTCGGAATCGGCTTTGCGCTGCTGACCGAATCCGAGGCCATCCTGCTGGACGGGATTTTCTCCGGCATCGCACTCATGATGGCCATGATCACGTTGAAGGTGGCGAGTTTGGTGGGGGCGTCGGACGACGAGCACTTCCAGTTCGGCTACGCGCACTTTGTGCCCCTCATCAATGTGATCAAGTCACTGCTGATGGTAACGCTGTGCAGTTTCGCACTGGTTTCGTCGGTCTCCGCTTTGTTCACCGGCGGCCGTCCACTGAACGTGGGATCGGCGGTGATCTACGGCGTGCTGTCCACCGGTGCCGGAATAGTGCTGGCGATGTATCTGTGGAAAGCGGCCAAGAACACCGGCTCGGCGCTGGTGGAACTGGATGCACGAGGCGCATTGATCGACATGTTCATGAGCGCAGCCGTGCTGGCGAGTTTCGTCGGTGGCTGGTTCCTGGCGCGCTCGGAGTATGCGGAGTACCTCGTTTACGTGGACCCGGCGCTGGTGACCCTGCTGTGCATCATTTCACTGCCGGTGCCCCTCAAGCTGCTGTTCGCCAACCTGCGAGAAGTCCTGTTGGCCGCGCCGGACCAGCAGTTGCAGGACCAAATCCAGGAACGGCTGTCGGCGGCATTTGGCGAACTGGATGTGGCGGACTGCCGTATTCGCATGATCAAGCTCGGTAACGTCATGAACGTGCTGGTACATGTGCAGCCGTCAGATCCCGGCAACATGCCGCCGCTGGATCGGGTCGATGGCATGACACGTCGATTCAAGGAGTCGCTCGCAGGCCTGGGTTTAAGGGGCGCGGCCGACATCGTGTTCGTAGCGGATATCCGCCTGGCCGATTGATCGGTCCCCCATCAGCACTGACCGGGAGGCAGTCCTGAGTATACCGCTCCCGTTCGGCTTCTGACGGCTGTCAAAATCAAAACATGTCAAGAACGAGATCTGCATGGCTTCAGGGTTCTCGTCAAGCCGACGACCACGTCCGAAAGCGGCCAGACAGCTCGCGCCTCGGACGCTATCTTGAAATGGCATCGAGACCAAAGCCGGTCGGGAGAGCAACAAGATCATGGACGGAAGAGACACGAGCGCCGGAGCCCCGCAGCTCGACCCTCACCTCGACCCGCGGGCCTGCGAGGCGGCGCGGCTGGCCCGCGACCGGCGCTTCGACGGGCGCTTCTTCGTCGGCGTCGTCACCACTGGCATCTTCTGCCGGCCGGTCTGCCCGGTGCGGCCGCCCAAGGCGGAGAACGTGCGCTTCTATCCCAGCGCGGCGGCGGCCGCCGAGGCGGGATTCCGGCCCTGCCTGCGCTGCCGTCCCGAGTCGGCGCCGGGCACCCCGGCCTGGCTCGGCACCGAGGCGACGGTCGCCCGCGCCCTCCGGCTGATCGAGGAGGGCGCGCTCGACGGGAGCGCACGCGAGGGCGGCTCGGTCGAGTGCTTGGCGGCGCGTCTCGGGCTGGGCGCCCGGCAGCTGCGGCGACTGTTTCGCCGGCACCTCGGCGCCTCGCCACTCGGCGTCGCGCAGACCCGCCGCTTGCTGTTCGCCAAGTCGCTGCTCACCGACACAGCGCTGCCGCTGGCCGAGGTCGCGGAGGCCGCCGGCTTCGGCAGCCTGCGGCGTTTCAACGCGGCCCTGAAGCGCGCCTACGGCCGCCCGCCCGGGCAGCTGCGCCGGGCGAGTCGCGGCGCGGCCGCGGCGACGTCCGGCGACGGCGCGGCGGCGGCCGAACCCCTGCGCCTCGCCCTGCCGCTGCGCGAGCCCTACGCCTGGCCGGGCCTGCTCGGCTACCTCGAGGCCCGCGCCACGCCGGGAGTCGAGGCGGTGGCTGGCGGCGCCTACCGGCGCAGCCTGACTCTGGACGGCGAGCCGGCCTGGGTCGCGGTCACCCGGCCATCGGCCGAGCCGGCGCTGCGGCTCGAGGTTTCGACGCCCGGGGCGCGCGGCCTGCTGACCCTGGTCAACCGCCTGCGCCGCATGTTCGATACCGACGCCGACCCCCAGGAGATCGCCGCCCACCTCGGCCGCGACGCCGTCCTGTCGGATCTGGTCGCGGCGCGGCCGGGCCTCCGCCTGCCGGGCGCCTGGGACGGCTTCGAGCTGGGTGTGCGCGCGATCCTCGGCCAGCAGGTCACCGTCAAGGGCGCGACCACGCTGGCCGGCCGCCTGGCCGCCGCCTTCGGCGCGCCAATGGATAGCCCAGAAGTCTGGGGCCCCAACGCCTGGGGCCTGACCCGTCGCTTTCCCACGCCCGCGTGTCTGGCCGAGTGCGACCCCGGCGTCGTCGGCCTGCCCAAGGCGCGCGCCCGGGCGATCCGCGCCTTCGCCGCCGCGGTGCGCGACGGCGCCCTTGCCTTCGACGGGTCGCAGAGCGCGCGGGAACTGGCCGCCGCCCTGACCGCGCTGCCCGGCATCGGGCGGTGGACCGCGGACTACATCACGCTGCGCGCGCTGGGCGACCCCGACGCCTTCCCCGCCGGCGACCTCGGGCTGATCCGCGCCGCCCGGCGGCTCGGCATCGCGGACGACGAGAGCTCGCTCAGGACGCGGGCCGAGGCCTGGCGGCCGTGGCGCGCCTACGCGGCGCAGTACCTCTGGCTGAGCGATCTCGCGGCGCCCGACGCAAAGCCCGCCCGGCGAACCGAAAGAAGAGAGGCGAGAGCACGTGATCTACACGCACCTGGATAGCCCGGTCGGCAGGCTCCTGCTGGCCGGCGACGGCGAGCGCCTCAGACTGATCTCCTTCCCTGGCGGTACCCGGCGCCGCGAGGCCGAGGCCGGCTGGCGCCCGGACCCGACACCCTTCGCCGAGGCCGTCGCTCAGCTGCGCGCCTATTTTGCCCTCGAACTCAGAGACTTCTCGCTGCCGCTTGAGCCGGAGGGTACGGCCTTCCAGCGAAGCGTCTGGGACGCCTTGCGCGAGATCCCCTACGGCGCCACGGCCAGCTACGGCGAGATCGCCCGCAGGATCGGCCGGCCCAAGGCCTCGCGCGCGGTCGGCGCCGCCAACGGCGACAACCCCCTCCCCATCGTGGTGCCCTGCCACCGGGTGATCGGCAGCAGCGGCAAGCTGACCGGCTTCGGCGGCGGCCTCGAGGTCAAGGCGGCGCTGCTCGCCCTCGAACGCGGCAACCGCGCCGGCGGCCAGGCCAGCTTCGCGTTCTCCGCCTGAGCAGGGGATCGGATGCTTGCCACCCCCCCGGCCAGCGGCTAGTACCCACTATCAGGATTAGGTGCGCCGTCTGATTGCCGAGGCGCTTGTCCGGCTAGGAAGCGGTGCGAGAGCGATGCCGGGCATCGGTGAGCGCCGCTGACGACGTCCGGGCGGGCGCCTCGGCAACCCTGCGGGCGCGTTATAAAGACTTTCGGCCCCGTTGAGACCAATGGGGTCGCGCGGCCCTTGTGATGTCCCGCATCACGGCGGACCACGCTCCTAACCGAAAGACTTGATAACGCGTCATACGACACACCTAATCCTGATAGTGGGTACTAGAGCAGTTCCGGGCCGTGGCGCGACCCGGCCTCCAACCCACATCCAGACAGCGCGATCGGCGCCGGGGGAATTCATGGCGAGTCACAGGGAGCCAACGGGGGCCGAGGCCCTGATGAAGACGGCGGCCGATGCCGGGATCACGGTCTGCTTCGCCAACCCGGGCACGACCGAGATGCCCCTGGTCACGGCGCTCGACTCCCAGCCCGCCATGCGCGGCGTGCTGGTGCTGCAGGAGAACGTGGCGACCGGGGCAGCGGACGGCTACGGCCGCATGGCCGGCACGCCGGCGCTGACCCTGCTCCACCTGGGTCCAGGCTTCGCCAACGGCATTTCGAACCTGCACAACGCGCGCCGCGCGCGTAGCGGGATCGTCAACCTGATCGGCGAGCATGCGACCTGGCACGCCGAGGCCGACGCGCCGCTGGCGAGCGACATCGAGGGTCTCGCGGCCCCGGTATCGGCCTGGATCGGGCGGGCGCAGTCGGCCGACGACCTGCCCGCCCTGATGTCCCGCGCCGTCGCCGAAGCGGGCCGGGGATCGGGCAAGATCGCCACCCTGATCCTGCCCCACGACCTGCAGGGCGAGCCCTGCGCCGGAGCGGCCAGGCTCGGGGAGCGGCCCGGCCGTTCGGCCGTCGCCGAGAGCGCTGTCGCCGCCGCCGCCGAGGCGCTCAAGGCCGAGGGGGCCTTCCTCTTCCTCGGCAACGCCGGGCTCAGCGAGGCCGGGCTGAAGGCGGCGGCACGCGTCGCGGCGGCGACCGGCGCGGTCCTGATGAGCCAGTCCTCCCTCGCCCGCGCCGAGCGCGGCGGCGACCTGCCGCACTTCAGGAAGCTGCCCTACCTGCCCGAGCTCGCGCTCGAGGCACTGGCAGGCTGCCGCACGCTGGTCCTCGCCGGCGCGCCTTCGCCTGTCTCCTTCTTCGGCTGGCCGGGCTACCCCAGCTCGATGGTTCCGGAGGAAGCCGAGGTGATCACCCTCGCCGAACCGGACGACGACGTGGCCGGCGCGCTCGAGGCGCTCGCGGTGGTGCTCGGCGCCCCGGACTATGCGGCGCCGGCGCCGGCGCCGCGCCCGGCGCTGCCGAGCGGCCCGCTGACCGCGGAGACACTCTGCCAGACCGTGGCGGCGCTGCAGCCGGAGAACGCGATCGTGGTCGACGAAATGATCACGACCGGCTGGAGCTATCACGACTTCTCGGCCGGCGCGCCGCGCTTCACCCAAATGCAGATCACCGGCGGCGCAATCGGGCTGGGACCCGCGCTCTCGCTCGGCGCCGCCGTGGCCTGCCCCGACCGGCCGGTGATCGGCCTGCAGGCCGACGGCAGCGGCCTCTATACGGTCCAGGCGCTGTGGAGCCAGGCGCGCGAGGCGACGAACGTGACCACGGTGATCTGCTCGAACCGGCGCTACAAGATCCTCGAGATGGAGATGCAGCGCGCCGGCGTGAACCGGCCCGGCGAACAGGCGGCGGCGATGACCAGCCTGGACAAGCCGCCGATCGACTGGGTCAGCCTGGCACGCGGCTTCGGCGTGCCGGCGGTCGCCGCGGAGACCGCCGAGGACCTCGCCGAGGCCTTCCGGGACGCCCTCGCCGAGCCGGGCCCCCGCCTGATCGAGGCGGTCTTGGCGTGAACCGCCAAGGCGCACCTTGCGGTGGGAACGCAGGCGCAGGATACTTGGCGTCATGAAGACACTACTGCTGCTGCGCCACGCCAAGTCGGACTGGAGCGATCCGGCCCTGTCGGATTTCGACCGGCCGCTCAACAATCGGGGGCGAAAGGCCGCGCCGGCCATGGCACGGGAGGTGCTGCGGCGCGCCTGGGTGCCCGACCTGGTCTACTGCTCCGCCGCGAAGCGGGCCCAGGAAACTTGGCAGGCCGTGGCCGAGGTCCTCGGCAACGAGGCCGTGACGGTCGAGACCAAGATCCTGCGCGGGCTCTACCTCGCCTCGCCGGCGCAGATCATGAACCAGTTGCACCGCGCGCCGGAGGGGGCGAAGCGGGTCATGCTGATCGCGCACAACCCCGGGATGGAGACCTTCGCCCAGCGCTTGGTCGGCGCCGACTCGAAGGACGGGGCGACCGCGCGTCTCGCTGAGAAGTTCCCGACCGCGGCGCTCGCCGTCTTCAAGTGTCCGATCGAGTCCTGGCGGGACCTGGCGTGGCACGGCGGGCGCCTGACCCACTGCCTGTGGCCGCGCGAGCTCCCGGACTCGTGACGCCCTTCGACGTCGTCGAGGCGCTCTGGTGCGAAGCCGGGCTGCCGAGCGATGCGCTTGACCGCCTGACCCTGACCGGGGTCGAACCCGCCCTGCCCTCCTCGCTCAGGGTCGGCGCCGCCGCCCAGGCCAGCATCGCCGCCGCCGCGCTGGCCGCCGCCGAGACCTGGCACCGCCGCGGCGGGCCGCGCCAGGGCGTCTCGGTCGACCTGCGCCACGCCGCCGTGGAGTTCCGCAGCGAGCGCTACCTCAGGATCGACGGGAAACCGCCGCCCGAGCTGTGGGACGACATCGCGGGCGCCTATCCCTGCCGCGACGGCTGGGTCCGGGTGCACACCAACTTCCCGCACCACCGGGAGGGTCTCCTAGCACTGCTGGGCTGCGCCGGCGAGCGGGCGGCGGTCGCCGCCGCGATCGCCCGGTGCGATGGGGAGAGATTCGAGACCGAGGCCGCCGAGGCCGGTCTCGTGGTCGCCATGCTGCGCCGTCCGGAAGAGTGGGCGGGGCACCCCCAGGGCGCGGCCGTGGCGGCGCTGCCGCTGATCGCGTTCGAGAAGCTCGACGACGCGCCGCCTGAGCCCCTGCCCGCGGCCGGCGCGCGCCCCCTGGACGCGCTCCGCGTGCTCGACCTGACGCGCATCATCGCCGGCCCGGTCTGCGGTCGCGCCCTGGCTGCGCACGGCGCCGAGGTGCTGCGGGTGACCGCCCAGCACCTGCCGTCGGTCGCGCCGCTGGTGGTGGACACCGGGCGGGGCAAGTGCTCGGCTCGGCTCGACCTGCGGCGCGAGGCCGACCGGGAGACCCTGCGCAATCTGATCGCCGGCGCCGACGTCTTCGTGCAGGGTTACCGGCCCGGCGCGCTGGCGGCGCGCGGCTTCGGGCCCGCCGAGCTCGCGGCGCTGCGCCCCGGCCTGGTCACGGTCTCGCTCTCAGCCTACGGCCACGCGGGCCCGTGGCGCGAGCGGCGTGGCTTCGACTCCCTGGTGCAGACGGCGAGCGGCATCAACGTCCTGGAGTCCGAGGCCGCCGGGAGCGACCGGCCGAAGCCCCTGCCCTGCCAGGCGCTGGACCACGCCTCGGGCTACCTCATGGCCTTCGGCGCCCTGGCCGCGCTGCTGCGGCGTGCCGAGCAGGGCGGCAGCTGGCACGTCCAGGTCTCCCTGGCGCGCACCGGACACTGGCTCACGCAGCTCGGACGCCTGCCGGACGGCTTGGCCTGCCCTGATCCCGGTTTCGACGACGTGGCCGACCTGCTGGAGGAGAGCGCCTCCGGCTTCGGCGCGCTGACCGCCGTCCGCCACGCCGGCAGGCTGGAGGCGACGCCGCCGCGCTGGTCTCGGCCCGCCGTGCCGCTCGGCAGCGATCCGCCGGCGTGGCAGGTCGAAACCGGGCACGCCTGACGGGCGGCGACACGACACGCGACGCAAGACTCTGAGAAGAAAGGGAGGGCACGTGATGACCGGAGAAGGAAAAACCGCCATCGTGACCGGCGCGAGCGCAGGGATCGGCCGCCAGGTGGCAATCACGCTGCTGCGCGCTGGCTATGCCGTCGCGCTCGCCGGCCGCCGGGCCGAGGCCCTGGTGGCGACCGCCGAAGCGGCCGGCGACGCCGGGTCGCGGGCGCTCGCGGTGCCGACCGACGTCGGCGACCCGGCCGCCGTGGCCCGGCTCTTCGCCGAGACCAAGGCGCGCTTCGGCCGCCTCGACCTGCTGTTCAACAACGCGGGCATCGGCGCGCGGCCCGTCCCCCTGGAAGAGCTCTCCGTCGAGGAATGGCGGAGCGTGGTCGACGTCAACCTGACCGGCCCCTTCCTCTGCACCCAGGAAGCCTTCCGCATCATGAAAGACCAGGATCCCCGCGGCGGCCGGATCATCAACAACGGATCGATCTCGGCCCACGTCCCGCGGCCCCATTCCGCGCCCTATACGGCGACCAAGCACGCGATCACGGGGCTGACCCGCTCGACCTCGCTCGACGGGCGCCGCTACGACATCGCCTGCGGCCAGATCGACATCGGCAACGCGGCGACCGACATGACCGCGCGCATGGCCGAGGGCGTGCCCCAGGCCGACGGCTCGACCGCGGTCGAGCCGACCATGGACGCGCAGCACGTGGCCGACGCGGTGCTCTACATGGACAGCCTGCCGCTCGACGCCAACGTCCAGTTCCTGACCGTGATGGCGACCAAGATGCCCTTCATCGGCCGGGGCTGAGCCCTATCCGGCTGCTGAGAACGCGCCTAGAGCAGATCCGGGTTCGACTGAATCGCCGGAGGCGATCCATCAAACCCGGTGAATCTGCTCTAAACCTATGTCGTAGAGCGGATTTACATGCTTGGTTGGCAACCACGAAGTGGTTCCATCTAAACATGATCCGCTCTAGCCGGCACCATCACCCTTCGACAAGCTCAGGGTGAGGGCTATTTGTTTCAGAGACTTACCCTCATCCGCGCGTAGCGCCGGGCTGCGCCCCATGTCGAAGGATGACCGTGATCAAGGACTCAGGCGTTTTTCAACAGCCTGCTAGCGACGGCCTCGGTCAGGCGGGCGACGCGCCGCCTTCGCGTTTGACGCGGGTCTTTACGACCGAGGGCCGCTCGGCCATGACGCCGCACCAGTCCTCGAGCGCGGGGAAGTCCCGCAGCATGGCCTCGCCGCTCGGCGCCATGCGGAAGTAGACCATCATGGGCCAGGCCCAGAGGTCGGCCAGGCTGACCCGCTCGCCGAGCAGGAAAGGCCCGGCCGCGAGGCCGCTCAAGACCTCCAGCACGAGTCGGGACGCATCCAAGGCGTCGTCGCCAGCGGTTTCCTCCCCCTCGACCTCGTCGACGAAGACCCCCCAGACCAAGGCGGGATAGGCGTAGTTGTCCATGATCCGCATGATCTGCCGGCACTGGGCTCGGTCCCGGGGCGAGGCCGGCAGGAGCGCGCCCGCGCCGAAGGCCTCGTTGACGTAGTCGGCGATGGCGTCGGTCTCGAACAGCCTGAAGCCCTCGTGCTCGAAGGCCGGGATCTTGCCGAAAGGGTGCCTGGAGCCGTAGTCCGCCGGGACCGTTTCCGGCGCGAAAATGTCGACCTCGACCAGATCGTAGGCCGCGCCGGCCTCTTCCAGCACGAGCCGCGCGATCCGGACGTAGACGCTGTAGGCCGCGCCATAGAGGGTCAAGCCGGCCATTTTTTCTCCCTTCCGCAAGCGGAAACATTGAGTTAGCTCAAGGCATCAGGGTAGACGTTATCACATAAGTTTGATTGACTCGCGTCGTCGGCCAACAAGAACAGGGACGGGCATGGCGCTGGAGACCGCGGTTGAGCAGGGAGGCGCCGAGGCGCCGAGAGGGATCGAAGTCCGCCAGCAGGACGGCGGCGCGGTCCTGGTCCTGAGCGGGAACTGGCTGATCGACAGCGGGATCTTCTCGAGCGCGCAGCTGTTCGACAAGCAGCCCTCGGCGCGCGACGCGCGGGCCTTCACCATCGACGCCTCGGGTCTCGCGGAATGGGATTCCAGCCTCATCGTGTTCCTGGTCGAGATCAAGAAGGCCTGCGACGCGGGGGGCAAGACGCTCGACCTCTCCGGCCTGCCGGAGGGCGCCCGCCGCCTCGTCGATCTGGCGCTCGCCGTCCCCGAGCGGGAAGGCGCGCGCCGCAAGGAAAGGATGGCCGGCCTGGTCGAGGTGGTCGGGCGGGAAGTGCTCAATGGCCTGAAGAGCAGCGGCGAGATGCTCGCCTTCCTGGGCCAGACGATCATGGCCTTCGGCAAGGCGCTCACCGGCCGCGCCCGCTACCGCTTTTCCGACGTCTTCCTGATGCTCGACGAATGCGGCCCGGAAGCCCTGCCGATCGTCACGCTGATCTCGTTCCTGGTCGGCATGATCCTGGCGTTCGTCGGGCTGGTGCAGCTGCAGCAGTTCGGCGCCGACATCTTCGTCGCGAATCTGGTCACGATCTCGATGGTCCGCGAGATGGGGGCCATGATGACGGCGATCATCATGTCAGGGCGGACCGGCGCCGCGTTCGCCGCCCAGCTCGGCACCATGGAGGTCAACGACGAGATCGCCGCCTACCGCACGATCGGGATCTCGCCGATCGAGTTCCTCGTGCTGCCGAGGATGCTCGCGCTCATCATGGCCGTCCCGCTGCTCGCGCTCTACGCCAACGTGGTCGGCATCCTTGGCGGCGCGATCGTGACCGTGAGCCTGACCGACGTCAGCCTGCTGCAGTTCTACAACCAGTCGGTCGGCTCGGCGGGGCTGGGGGACTGGCTGGGCGGCACCTTCAAGGCGGCGGTATACGGCGTCATCATCGCCATAGCCGGCTGCCTGCGCGGGATGCAGTGCAAGAAGAGCGCGGCAGCGGTCGGCGAGGCGGCCACCTCGGCCGTCGTCCTGGCGATCGTCTTCATCATCGTCGCCCAGGCGACGCTCACCATCGTCTACACGATCCTGGACATCTAGTACCCACCATCAGAGTTAGGTGTGTCGAATGACGAGTTATCAAGACTTTCGGTTAGGAGCGTGGACCGCCGTGATGCAAGCCATCACAAGGGCTGCGCGACGCGATCCGAAAGTCTCGATAACTCGCCCGCAGGGTTGCCGAGGCGCCCGCCCTGCGTCGTCAGCGGCGCTCACCGATGCTCGAACATCGCTTTCGCACCGCGCGCAGCGCCGGGCCTACGCCCCCCTAGCCGGACGAGCGCCTCGACAATCAGGCGGCGCACCTAACTCTGATGGTGGGTACTAGCCTATGGCCGAGACGAAAGACACCCCGCCGATCGTGGTCGAAGACGTCACCATGGCCTTCGGCGATTTCGTGGTTCAGCGCAATCTGAACTTCACGGTCGAACGGGGCGACGTCTTCATCATAATGGGCGGCAGCGGCTGCGGCAAATCGACCGTGATGCGCGCCTTGATCGGCATGCAGGAACCGGCCAAGGGTCGTGTCTGGTTCGAGGGCCAGGACCTCTGGGGGATCGACGTGCCGGCCCGGGAGGCGCTGCTGCGGCACAGCGGCGTCGTGTTCCAGAGCGGCGGCATGTGGAGCTCGATGACGCTGGCGGAGAACATCGGACTGCCGATGGGCCTCTATACGGACCTCAAGCCGAAGGAAATCAGGGAGGTGGCGCAGCTCAAGCTGGCCCTGGTCGGACTGGCCGGTTTCGAGGACTACTACCCGTCGGAGATTTCCGGCGGCATGCAGCGCCGGGCGGGCGTGGCCCGGGCGCTGACGATGGATCCGGCGGTGCTCTTCCTCGACGAGCCCTCGGCCGGATTGGACCCGATCAGCTCGCGCCGGCTCGACGACTTGATCCTGGAGCTGCGCGACAGCCTTGGGTCGACCATCATCGTGGTCACCCACGAACTGGCCAGCATCTTCGCGATCGGCAGCAACTCGGTCGTGCTCGACCCCGTCTCCAAGACCCAGATCGCCACCGGAGACCCCCGGTGGCTGCGCGACAACAGCGACAACCCCGACGTCCGCGAATTCCTGAACCGCGGCGAAGATGCGGATCAGGCGGCAACCGCATGAGGGAAGCAAAGAGGACAGTGTCATGAAGAAAGCAAATCCTACGGCGGTCGGCGCCTTCGCGCTCGGGGCCATCGCGATTGCCATCGGCACCGTCATCGTCTTCGGCAGCGGGCGCTTCTTCCAGGAGCGTGAGACACTGATCTCGTTCTTTCCGGGCAGCCTCCAGGGCCTGCGCGTCGGGGCTCCGGTCGAGATGCGCGGTGTCCTGATCGGCACGGTGACCAACATCCTGATCGAGTTCGACCCGGACGAACTGAAGTTCACCCTACCGGTGGTCATGGAGATCGACGTAAATCGCATCCGCGTCCCTAGCGAAGACGTGGAGGAGTTCGAAGATCGGAACTACCACGACCTCTTGATCGCACGGGGCCTGCGCGCGCAACTCGCCGTTCAGAGCCTGGTAACGGGTCAGCAGACCATTCAGGTCGATTTCTTCCCGGGCACGCCGGTCGAGTTCAAGGGCGGCGATCTGCCCTATGACGAACTGCCGACCGTGCCCTCGAAGTTCGAGGAGATCGAGACTTCCGTCGGCAACCTGGTCAACCGCGCCGGCGTCGCCCTGGAGGAGTTCCGGCTACTGCTAACGGCCGAAAACCGGCAAGCCATCGCTGATATGCTGCAGAATGTCGCGAACGCCAGCGGCAATCTCGATCCGCTACACGAAGAGATCGTCGCCACACTGCAGACGATCGGCGGCGTCGCGACGCGCGCGGACAACATCCTGGCCGCCAACGAAAAAGACATCGCGGAAGCAATCAAGGGCCTGCGCGAGGTCGAATCGGCCTTGGTCGAAACGGCGAAGGCCGCCAACACGATGCTCGAAGAGAACCGCCAGGGAATGAAGGACTTCTCGACCCGAGGTCTCTACGAGATTACGAACCTCGCGGTCGACGCCCAGGCCACAGTCGAGCAGATCCGAGTGGTCATGGAAAAGATGGAGCGCGACCCCGCGCGCTTCTTCCTGGGGACACAAGGAGATGTGGAGGTGCGATGACATGAGCAACTTCGAAAAGCCCGTGCGGGCGGCCTGGACCCGGCGCCGCTTCGCCACGGCCTGTGCAGGGACGGCCCTCCTGCTCACGGGCTGCCAGCTCCCTGGCGCCGGCGCGCCGCCGCGCCGCGTGAGGCTGCGTCCGGCCGACGAGTTCCCGCCGAACCTGCCGACGGTGGCCTGGACGCTCCTGGTAAGGGAACCGAGCGCTACCCAGTCGCTCAATACGGCGCGCATCGCCGTGCTGAACCCGAACCGCGAGGTGCAGTTCATCGCCAACGGAGAGTGGGCGAGCCGTGCGCCGGAAATGGTCATGGAGCTGCTGGTCGAGTCTTTCGAGAACTCGAACCGGATAGGCCGCGTCGGCGACCGCCGCTCGCGCATCCGCCCGGACTTCGAGCTGGAATCCCGGCTGGAGGCCTTCTTCATCGAGAAATCCGACGACGACAAGGACGTCGCGACGGTCAGGCTCCAGGCATCCCTGTTGCGCAAGCCCCAGCGCACCGCCATGACCAGCGGTCCGATCGAGGCCAGCACCGAGATCGCCTCGAGCGGTCGGGGCGGGGAACTGGCCCTGGACAACATCGTCGCGGCCTTCGACGAGAGCCTTCAAGAAGTCATGGTCCAGCTCGTCGAGTGGACGCTGCAGACCGGAGTCGGCGCCTGACGGGGCGTCTGAAACCGCCGAATCCGCTTTAGCAAGCCTGCTTCAGAATCGCGGCTGCCGCGGTCGCCAATACCCGGCAGCCGAGCACGATGTCGTCGGGCGCCGTGTCCTCGGCAAAATCGTGGCTGACCCCGCCGATACTCGGAATGAACAGCATGGCCGACGGCAGGTGCCTTGCCAGCACCTGGGCGTCGTGGCCGGCGGCGCTGGGCATGCAGGTCCAGGCGCCGGGCGCATGCGCCTGCGCGGCCTCGGCGATATGCCGCTGGAGCCCGGCGTCCATCACCGCCGGGCGCGTATGGTCGTGGCGCGGCGCGATGGAGACACGGATCGGCCCCGCGGCATGTGCCTCGGCGACCAGCCGGCGGGCCACCGCCTCCAGAGCGTCGAGCCGGTCTTCCTCGGCGTCGCGAAACTGAAAAACCATGGCGGCGCGTCCCGGCACGATGCTGGGCGCGCCCGGCTCGACCTCAATGCGGCCGACGGTCCAGACGCTGCGCGGGCCCGCCTCGGCGGCGAAGGCCACGTTCAGCTGCTGGGCCAGGGCGATAAGCGCCCGCGCCGCGTCCCGGCGCCGCGCCATGGGCGTCGTGCCGGCGTGGTTCTGCTCACCCTCGAAGACGATGTCGAAGCTGCGGATGCCGACGATCGAGGTGACCACGCCGATCCGACGGCCCTCTTCCTCCAGGTAGGGGCCCTGCTCGATGTGAGCTTCGAGGTAACCGAGATAGGGCCGCGACCCGAGGGTGGCGCGGGGCCGGCCGGCCAGACCGGCGGCTTCGAGCGCGGCCTCCAAGCTCTGCCCCTCGGCGTTGCGCGCCTCGCGCGGCACCTCGGGCGGCAGCTCGCCGCAGAAGGCGCTCGATCCCAGCATGCCGACGAAGGTGCCCTCCTCGTCGATCCAGGAGGCGACCTCGAGCGCCAGGTCCCGGGTCGCCGGGTTTTCGTCGAGCGCGCGGGCGAGCTCGAGCCCGTAGATCACGCCGAGCGCCCCGTCGAGCCAGCCGCCGGTCGGCTGGGTGTCGCTGTGCGAACCGACCAGCAGCGCCGGACCCGGCTTCTTTGAGCGGCCGAAGACCGTGCCGAGCCCGTCGATCCCGGCATCGAGCCCCGCCTCGACGAGGCGCGATACCAGCCAGTGACGCGCCTCGAGGTCGATCGGCGTCAGCGAGCGCCGCACCACCCCGGTGCCGCAGGCGCCGAAGCGGCGCAGCCGTTCGAGATCGGCCAGCAGACGTTCAGGATTGATCGCGACCAAGGGCTTGGGCCTCCCGTCCCGGCAGCTCGGCCGGCGGCAAGGCCGGCAGACCAAGGATGCTATCCGACAGCTTCTCCGCGGTCATCATCACCGGGCAGTTGATGTTGCTGCTGGGAATGGCGGGAAAGACCGAGGCGTCGACCACCCGCAGGCCGTCGACACCGCGCACCCGCCCCTCGGGGTCGACCACCGCCGTCGCGTCGTCGTCCGCGCCCATCTTGCAGCTGCCGCAGGGGTGATAGGCGCTGCCCGCCATGCGCCGGACGTAGGCATCGATCTCGTCCCTGGACCGCACGTCGCGGCCCGGGTCGGCTTCGCCGTCGTCGAAGGCCGCGAAGGCTTCCTGCTTCAGGGTCACGCGCGCCAGGGCGAAGGCGTCGCGCATACCCTGGCGGTCCTCCTCCGTCGCCAGGAAGTTCGGATCGATCGAAAGCGGCGCGCCCGGGTTCGCCGAGCGCAGGCGCACCCGACCCCGGCTGGTTGGGCGCATGGGGCCGGCGCCGAGACGGTAGCCGTGGAGGTTCGGGTTGACGTGCCAGCCATCGAAGAACGCGGCGAAGAAGTGGAACTGGATGTCGGGGTGGGCGACGCTGTCGCTGCTGCGCAGGAAGGCCCCGGCGTTTGCCTGGTTGCGCGCGCCCACGCCCTGCTTCAGGAGGAACCACTGGAGCCCGACCAGGGCCATGCGGTGCGGCTTCAGATAGCCGTTGAGCGAGACCGGCCGCTTGCAGCGGTGCTGCACGTGGATCTCCAGGTGGTCGTGCAGGTTCCCGCCGACGCCCGGCAGGTCGACCGCCGGCGCGATGCCGACGGCGCGCAGGTGATCGGCCGGGCCGATGCCCGAAAGCATCAGGAGTTGCGGCGAGCCGAAGGCGCCGGCGCTGACGATCACCTCGCGCTCGGCGAAGGCCTCGCGGGTCTCGCCGCCGATGCCATAGGCCAGACCGACGGCCCGCCCCTTGTCGAGCAGAATCCGCCGGCAGAGCGCGCCGGTCCGGACTGTCAGGGTGGAGTCGGGCGGCAATCCCCGCAGGTAGGCCTGGGCCGTGGAAGCGCGCACGCCGCCCTCCACGTTCATGTCGAAGCGGCAGAAGCCCTCCTGCTGCGCGCCGTTGACGTCGCCCGTCGCCGGGAAGCCGGCCTGGCAGCCGGCCTCGAGGAAGGCCCGGCTGAGCGGATCGAGCTCGGCCTGGCGGCGGACCCCGACGGGGCCCTCGCCGCCGCGGTAGCCGTCGGCGCCGGGCGCAAAGCGCTCCAGGCGCTTGAAGTAGGGCAGCACCTGGTCATAGCTCCAGCCACGGCAGCCCCGCTGCGCCCAACCCTCGTAGTCCAGCGCGTTGCCGCGCAGGTAGACCATGCCGTTGATCGAGGAGGAGCCGCCCAGGGTCTTGCCGCGCGGCTGGTAGAGCGCGCGGCCGTCGAGGTGCGCCTGCGGCACCGTCTCCAGGTGCCAGTTGTAGCGGCTGTCGCGCTTGTAGTGCGCGCGCAGGCCGCCCGGCATGCGGATGGTCCAGTGGCCGTCCTTCGGCCCGGCTTCCAGCAGCAGAACCGAGGCGCCGCTGTCGGTGAGGCGCCGGGCCAGGATGCAGCCGGCCGAGCCCGCGCCCGCCACGATGTAGTCGAAGGTTTCCCGCGTCATGAATCGGGGATAGCAGAGCGCGGAGGGCGGCGGCCATCACAGGCCCGTCAGGAATCCGCCCGATTTGACCGTCCCGGCGAAAGGACAAGCAGGCCCGGCGGCCCGCATCCGGCTATGCGAAGCCGATCTTCTGCCATTGATAGTCGCGGAATACACGCTATCATTCGTGACATAGGACGCATTAGATCTTTGAGTTGAATTTTTCGATGAGTGAGTTTGCGATCCAAGAGATTGAAAGGACCAAGAGATATGGCACAGATCAAGCATTTGGACCCGCGCTTACGGCGCATCTGCCGGACCATGTCCATCCCGGCACGCCTAGAGAACGACGTCGTGCGCGGCGTGGTCGCCGGCTCGGTCGACAACCTGCAGCCGGAAGCAACCACCAAATCAGTGTTGGTCACCCTGTCGGCGGACGAACCTCCGCCGTCCTTCGGCGACCATCGCTGGACCAAGATCATCGACCGGATCTACTCCGCAGAGATCCCCCTGCACCGCCTGGAGGAGCTCGCCTCCGAGGAGTCGGTCGAAATGGTGGAGGCGGGCCGCGAGCTCAGCCCCTCTCTCGACACCTCCCTGCCGGAGACGCGTGCCGACCTGGTACGCACCGCCGAGGGGCTCGACGGTGCGGGCGTGGTGGTGGGAATAATCGATTTCGGCCTCGACTATACGCTCGACGACTTCCGCAATCCCGACGGCTCGACGCGTGTCGACTTCCTGTGGGACCAGTTCCTTACACCTCTGGGGGCCGAATCCTCGCCGGCCAACTTCAACACCGGCGTCGAGTATAGAGCGGCCGACATCGACGCCGCGCTGCAGGCCATGGATCAGGGGCAAGATCCCTTCTCGATCGTGCGCCACGATCCGGGCGTCGGCAGCCACGGCACCCACGTCGCCAGCACGGCGGCGGGCAATGGACGGTCGGCGGACGCCGCCTTTCCCCCCGAGCAGTACCGCGGCGCGGCGCCCGGAGCCAGGATCGTCTTCGTCCAACCCAATTCCCAGGACGCGGACACGTCCTTCACGGACTCCGTGCGTGTTGCCGAGGCCGTCGCCTACATCTTCGAGAAGGCCGACGAGCTGGGACTGCCCTGCGTCATCAACATGAGCCTCGGCCAGAACGGCGGGAGCCACGACGGCGAGAGCATCGTCGAACGTGCGATCGACCGCTTTCTCGAGCAACCCGGCCGGAGCTTCGTGGTCGCCGCCGGCAACGAGCATATCTGGCGCGGCCACGCCTCCGGCAACCTGTCTACGGGAGGCTCGAGGGTTCTGCACTGGAAAGTCGGCGGCCGGCTGCCCCTTCCCGGCGGCGGCGTCCTTCGACGTGGCTTCGGCGACTTCACGCCGAACGAGATGGAGATCTGGTACTCCTCGAGAGACCGCTTCAGGGTGCGCGTGCGCGACCCTCAGGGCAATGAGAGCGATTGGGTCGAACAAGGCCAGACCTTGCTGGACCACAGCAGCGGCGATCGTGTCTTTATCGATTCCGAGCGGTTCACGGTGCTCAGCGGTGACGCCCGCATCTATGTCGAGGTCAGCCCGCCTTTCCGGGGGACCACCATCGACACCGGCGTGTGGGAGGTCGAGATCGAGGCGCTGGAGGCGCAGGACGGTCGTTTCGATGCCTGGATCGAGCGCGACGTCCGCCGCAGCATAAACAACTACGCGGATCAATCCTTCTTCCTGGGCACCGACTTCGACCAGATCATGACCCTTGGCACGCCCGCCACCAACCGGCGCGGCGTCTCCGTCGCGAACTACGACCACGCCGTCTTGGCGCCTAACGATTCGAGTGGCCGTGGCCGGACCCGGGACAGCCGCGCGAAGCCCGAGGTCGCCGCGCCGGGAACGAACATTCTCGCCGCGAACTCCATGGGAGGGCGTCCCGACGGCCAAGGCGGCGTCCATCCCATGAGGATCGGGATGAGCGGCACCAGCATGGCTTCGCCCCACGTGGCCGGCATCGTGGCGCTCTTGCTTCAGAAGGACCCGAAGCTAACGGCGGAGCAGATTCGCTCGATCCTGATCGCCTCCGCCAGCCCACCGGTAGGCGTGACACCCTTCGACGTGGCCTGGGGCTTCGGCCGCGTCGATGCGCTTACGGCGGTCAACTTGCTCGACTGATCCGCTCTCGAGCATGGTGTTGCAGAGTCACGGGGTGCGATGGGCCGCCCGCGCGATCCATCGCACCCGGACCTGCTCACGGGGTATAGGTCTGGGCCAGTTCGACGTAGACAACGCCCTGCATTGCAGCGAGATCACGCAGCCTCGCCGCAGGGATCTCGATCGTGATCAATCGGGCATCCGCGCTGTGTGACCGCACCTTGCCGCCGAACTCCACCATCTTGGCTTCGAGCTGCTCGCCCGAGACCTTCGGGGACAGCTCGGCTGCGCAGATCAGGGTCGAGTCCGCGGGTGCGGTCAGGAGCTCGCGCTTGACGCGTGGCCCCAGATTCCGCGGCAGCCGTGTCTTTATCGGTGCCACCATCCGCCTCCCGCTAGTTTTCCAGGTCCGGAGCCCGGCCTCGGAGGTACCGCGTGCTCCCTGCGCATTGGCGTAAAGCTTCCTTGAAAGCTTGTCCAGCCAGTGGAACCGAGAGTTGCGGCCCGGCGCGTCACCGACCGACGGCGTAGCCCTGCATGAAGCGGGGGTTGGCGGCGGCTTTGATCAGGCCGTCGTCGCGCGCCGCGGCGCAGACCCGTCCGATCGACCAGGGCTCGTCGCGCGCGAGCACGTGGCCCCGTTCGGTCAAGGTCCGGAACCAGCCCTGGGAGAAACGCGATTCGGCGGCCACGACCTTGGCCTCGCGGCCGCGCGGGTGGAACGAGGAGATCATGTGGCGGCTGTGGAACTGGGGCGCGTCGATCGCCGCCTGCAGGTCGAGCCCGTGGTGCAGATGGCGCAGGAAGACCGTCAGGCTCCACTGGTCCTGCTGGTCGCCGCCCGGCGTGCCGATCGCAAGCCAGGGCCGGCCGTCGCGCGCGACCATGGTGGGGCTCAAGGTGGTGCGCGGCCGCTTCCCGGGCGCCAGCGACGAGGGCAGCTCCTCGCTCAGCCAGAACATCTGCCCACGCGTGCCGAGCGGAAAGCCGAGGCCCGGGACGACCGGTGCGCTCTGCAGCCAGCCGCCGCTCGGCGTCGCCGAGACCATGTTGCCGTGGCGGTCGATCACGTCGAGATGAACCGTGTCGCCGTCGGCCGGCGCGAAGCCGGCGAGGTCTGCCACGGTCGGCTCGCCGCCGCCCTGCCCCTCCGCCACTTCGCTGCCGGCGAGCTCGAGCAGGCGCGCGACCCGCGCCTTGACGTCCTGGAAATCGCCGGGACGGAGGTCCTCGTCGGCCGCGGTACTAATCTCCTTGCGCCGCGCCTCGTTGTAGCCCTCCGACAGCAGGGTCTCGAGCGGCACCGCCACGAAGTCCGGGTCGCCGTAGTAGACGTCACGGTCGGCGAAGGCGAGCTTGGCGCACTCGATCACCGTATGCGCGAAGTCGGGCCCGAGGGGATCCATGGCCGCCAGGTCGAAGCCCTTGAGCAGCGCGAGCTGCTGCAGGAAGACCGGGCCCTGGCCCCAGGGGCCGGTCTTGTAGACGCGGCAGCCGTGGTAGTCGATGAAGACCGGGCTCTCATAATGCGCCTGCCAGCCGGCCATGTCGCCGCCGGTCAGGAGGCCGCGGTGACGCCGGCCGGAGGAGTCCGAGGCTTCGAAATCCCGATAGAAGCGGTCGATGGCCTCGGCGACGAAGCCACGGTAGAAGGCCTCGCGCGCGGCCTCAATGCGGGCCTCCCGGTCCGCGCCGGGCTTGGCTTCCTCGAGGATCCGCCGGTAGGTCGCGGCGATCGCCGGCGTCGCGAAGCGCGCGCCGGGCCGGGGCGGCCGGCCGTCCGGGAGCCAGACTGCCGCCGAGCTCGGCCATTCCTTCTCGAACAACCCGGCGACCGGCCAGATCGCCTCGACGCCGCGGGCGACCAGGGGGAAGCCCTCCTCGGCATAGCCGATGGCGGGCGCCAGCACCTCTTCCAGCTCGAGCGTGCCGTAGTCTCTCAGGAGCTGCATCCAGGCGTCGAAGGCGCCGGGCACCATGGCCGGCAGCAGGCCGGTCCCGGGCACCAGGCGGAGGCCGAGGTCGCGGAACCGGCCGATCGTGGCGGCTGCCGGCGCCACGCCCTGACCGCAGAGGACCTGAGGTTCGTCCGTGCCAGCCGGCCAGAGCAGGATCGGCACCTCGCCGCCTGGGCCGTTCAGGTGGGGCTCGACGATCTGCAGCACGAAGCCGGCGGCGACGGCGGCGTCGAAGGCGTTGCCGCCGCGTTCCAACATGGCCATGCCGCTGGCCGAGGCGAGCCAGTGGGTCGAGGTGACGGCCCCGAAAGTGCCGAGGATTTCCGGTCGGGTGGTGAAAGCGGCGGTCATGGCGGATCCAATCACGGAGGAGGCGGCTCCCCGATACTACCGCCACAAGGCGGCGGGTTCTAACTTCCCAAGTCTTCTTCCACCAGACTAGGGAGGCCTTTATGTCTGCTCACAACCGTGGATTCTTCAGCCGGCGAGCTTGGTTAGCGTGGAGGAGATGAGAAAACCCGCGACTCCCGTCGTGTGTTCGTCAGCCACACCCACCTCCGCATGGAGACAGTTCAGAGCGACCGCGAACATCAGGCAGACGATTTTTCTGTTTTTCATCACCGGGACCGGAAGCCGATCAGAGACACGAGGATGTCGTGCGTGGCGGGGAGTCCTAGCTCTATTTGATCTAATGCAGGAAAGACTCTGATAGGGGATGGTGCTCTGATGTCCGATCAGCTGACCTGCGGCGAGGCCCTGGTGCGCCTGCTCGAGGCCTACGGCGTCGTGCAGGTCTTCGGCATCCCGGCGACCCACATCATCGAGCTCTACCGCGGCCTGCACGGCCGGCCGGTCCGCCACGTCCTGGCGCGCCACGAGCAGGGCGCGGGCTTCATGGCAGAGGGCTACGCGCGCTTGAGCGGCAAGCCCGGCGTCTGCTTCCTGGCGACCGGGCCGGGCCTCTTGAACGCGGCGACGCCGATCGCCTCGGCGCACAACGACTCCCTGCCCCTCCTGGTCGTGACGTCCAACTTGGCGCTTACCTCGCTCGGCAAGGGCTGGGGCGACGGCCACGAGATGCGCGACCAGCGCGGCCTGACCGAAAGCATCACCGCCTTCAGCGCCACGGCCTACAGCCCGGCCGACCTGCCCGATCTGGTGGCCCGGGCCTTCGCGGTCTTCGCCTCGGGCCGGCCGCGCCCGGTCCATATCGAGATCCCGACCGACGTGCTGGCCGGGAGCGTCGCTGCCGCCGACTTCAAAAGCCAATGGCGGGCGCGCGGCGTGAGCCGCTCCCCGGCGCCGGCGCCCGAGGCCCTCGCCGAGGCGGCCGGGCTGATCGACCGGGCGAAGAAGCGCCTGCTCTACGTCGGCGGCGGCACGGCGCGGTGCGCGAAGGAGATCCGCGCGCTGGCCGAGCACCTGGCGGCACCGGTGATCAACACGGTCGGCGGGATCGGCTGCTTTCCCGGCTCGCATCCGCTCTCCCTCGGCGCGGCCATGAGCTTCGAGGCGGGCCGGAAGGTGGCCGAAAGGGCCGACGTCCTGATCGCCCTGGGCACCGAGATGGGCGTGATCGACCAGTGGTACGCGCCGCTGCAGCCGCCCGAACACCTGATCCGGGTCGATCTCGACCGGGAGAAGCTGGCCGACCACCACAACGCCGCCGTCGCGATTCAGGCCGACGCCGGGCTGACCGCGGCGGCTCTTACCGCGGCGACCCGCGCCGCCCCAGCCGGCGCGCGCAAGGACGCCGAGAGCCGGGTCGCGGCGACCCGCGCGGCCATGACCGAGAGCCTCGACCCCCTGGAGAAACGCCACGCCAAGGTCCTGGCGACGATCCGGGCGGCCCTGCCCGAGGACAGCCTCTTCTTCGGCGACATGACCCAGCTGGCCTATACGGCGGCGCGGATCGGTAGCTTCGACCGGCCCCGCCAGTACAGCCATCCGCTCGGCTTCGGCTGCCTCGGCCACGCCCTGCCCAACGCCCTCGGCGGCAAGCTGGCCGAGCCGGACCGTACGGCCGTGGTCCTGGTCGGCGATTCCGGCCTGCTCTATACGGTGCAGGAGATGGCCACCGCGATCGACGAGGATCTGCCGCTCATCGTCGTGGTCTGGAACAACTTCGCCCTGGGCGAGATCCGCGACGGCTTCCTCCGGCGCGGGATCGAGCCCCTCGCGGTCACTCCGAAGCCGCCGGACCACCTGGCCCTGGCCGAGAGCTTTGGCTGGCGGGCTTTACGGGCGCATAACCATGACGCGCTATCCAAGGGGCTGAAGTCCGCTGCAGATTCGGGCGAGGCGACCCTGATCGAGATCCTCGAGAACGACTTCTAGGCACCGCCGCGCCTGCCGCTTTTCGGGCCTTAAGGGTCGGGTTTCCGTCCGGCGTTTCCGGGGCCGAGGCGGACAATCGAGCGGCCAGTTCGGCCGAGACGAGGAAGGAGCCCGCCCATGGCAATCCAAGCCGCCCCCGCGACCTCGAAGCCCAACCGCGCGCGCCAGCACGGCGCCATGGAGTACTCCGAGCCGCCTGTCGACCTCGACGTCGTCCGGCTCTACCGGCTCAGCCGGCTGCGCGAGGAGCTCAAGGCCCGGGACTGCGCCGGCCTGCTGCTGTTCGACCAGATCAACACGCGCTACGCGACCGACGCCACCAACATGCAGATCTGGTGCTCCCACTACGAGACCCGCTGCGTCTTCGTCGCGACCGAGGGGCCCGTCGTTCTCTTCGACTACGCCAACCACCCGCACCTGGCCGAAGACCTGCCGACGGTCGACGAGTACCGTACCATGTCGAGCTTCTACTACTTCGCGGCGGCGGACCGGGGCGAGGAGAAGGCGCGGATCTTCGCCGACCAGATCGTCGACCTCCTGGCCAGGCACGGCGGCGGCAACAAGCGTCTCGCGGTCGACCGCCTTTCCCACATGGGCTGCGACGCGCTGCGCGCCCAGGGCATCGAGCTCTGCCACGGCGAGGAGGTGGCGGAACAGGCCCGTGCCATCAAGTCGGCCGAGGAGCTGGCCCTGATGCGGGCCGCGGTAGCGGTCTGCGAGGAAGGCATGAGGGCCATGCGCGAGTGCCTGGTACCGGGCATCACCGAGAACGCGCTCTGGGCCAAGCTGCACGAGACCAACATCCGCCTCGGCGGCGAGTGGATCGAGACCCGCCTGCTCTCCTCCGGCCCGCGCACCAACCCCTGGTTCCGCGAGTGCTCCATGCGGCCGATCGAGAAGGGCGACCTCGTCAGCTTCGACACCGACCTGATCGGGCCCTACGGCTACTGCGCCGACATCTCCCGGGCCTGGGTCTGCGGCGACAGACCGACCGACGAGCAGCGCCGGCTCTATGCCGCCAGCTACGAGCAGATCCAGCACAACAAGGCGCTGCTCAAGCCGGGCAAGAGCTTCCGCGAGGTCTCGGAGACAGCCTGGCCGATCCCCGAGGAGTTCCTCTCGAACCGCTACGGCAGCCTGATCCACGGCGTCGGCCTGGCCGACGAGTACCCCTCCATGAAGCACTGGCCCGACTTCGAAGCGCGCGGCTACGAGGGGATCATCGAGGAAGGCATGACGCTCTGCGTCGAGTCCTTCATCGGCGTCGAGGGCGGCAAGGAAGGCGTCAAGCTGGAGGAGCAGGTCCTGGTCACCGCCGACGGAATCGAGAGCCTCTCGACCTATCCCATGGAGGAGGACTGGCTTTAGGTAGCGGGAACGAGGTGGCGGCGTGGGTCTACATTTTGCGCTGCTCGGACCGGAGCTACTACGTCGGCTCGACCCGAAAAGCGCTGGAACAGCGCGTGGGCGAGCATCAGACCGGTATCGTCAAGGGCTATACACGGCGGCGAAGGCCGTTGCGCCTGGTCTACGCCCAGGAGTTCGACCGCATTACCGATGCCATTGCCGCCGAGCGGCAGCTGAAGGGATGGAGCCGGGCAAAGAAGGAAGCCCTGATCAAGGGCGACATGGCGTTGCTGAGAGAGCTGTCACGGGGCCGCAACCATCACCCTTCGACAAGCTCAGGGTGAGGGGGAAATTGGGCTCAGGGTGAGAGTTGGTTTTCTTTAACCTAGGAGTAAGCGGTACTTGAGGACGCCAACCTCTGAAAACCTGACCCTCATCCTGAGCCTGTCGAAGGATGAAGTCGATCAAGGGCGCCAAAACCCGGCCGCAGATCATGCTGTCGAGCGCCGGTCGCGCAGCGGCATCCACCGCAATGCCGCCGAACTTCGGGCGCACCTGCGGGCGCGATCCCGGTAAGGTCCGAGCCATCGCCACCGAACGCCCGGGGGACGCGCCATGAAACTCACCGACTTCAAGGTTCTCACCTTCGACTGCTACGGCACGCTGATCGACTGGGAGCGGGGCATCGCCGACGCGCTCCAGCCGCTGGTCGCCCTCGGCGGCCTCAAGATGCCCGAGAACGAGCTGCTCCAGGTCTACGCCAGCCACGAGTCGGCCCAGCAGAGGGCGACGCCGGGCCTGCGCTATCCCGAGCTCCTGACCCAGGTCCACGAGCAGCTCGCCGCGCGTTTCGAGATCGACGCCCCGGCCGAGATGCACCGGACCTTCGGCGACTCGGTGAAGCACTGGCCGGCCTTCGCGGACTCCGCCGCCGCGCTGCAGTATCTCCAGAAGTTCTACAAGCTGGTGATCCTGTCCAACGTCGACCGGACCTCCTTCGCCGCCAGCAACGAGAAGCTGGGCGTCACCTTCGACGCGATCTACACGGCCGAGGACGTCGGCTCCTACAAGCCGGACCCGCGAAACTTCAAGTACATGCTGGAGCACCTGAAGTCCGACCTGGGCCTGGAGAAGGCCGATATCCTGCACACGGCCCAGAGCCTGTTCCACGACCACGAGCAGGCCCGCGCCTTCGGCCTGGCCACGGCCTGGATCGACCGGCGCCACGACCAGGGCGGCTGGGGCGCCACCATGCCGCCGGGCGAGAAGCCGGCCGTGGACTTCCACTTCACCTCCATGGCCGCCCTCGCCAAGGCGCACCAGGAAGCCCTGCGCGAGGGCTAGACGCAACGAAGCATGGGTGCCTAGCCGGCACCATCACCCTTCGACAAGCTCAGGGTGAGGGGTGTATTTGTTGGCCGGCGGAAGATGGATACGTCCTCTTCTGCAAACTAGACCCTCATCCTGAGCCTGTCGAAGGATGACGTCGATCAAGGCCTCGGTAGGGCTGCAGCCACTGAGCAATTCATGACCGGCGATGTGAAGCTCGACCGTATCGACCTCAAGATCCTGGCCGCGCTGCAGGCCGAGGGGCGTCTGTCCAACGTCGACCTGGCCGGGCGGGTCGGCCTCTCGCCAAGCCCCTGCCTGCAGCGGGTGAAACGCCTGGAGGCCGCCGGTTTTATCACCGGCTACGAGGCCGTGCTCGACCTCGCCAAGCTGGGCGAGACCGTCACCGTCTTCACCGAGATCACCCTGACGAGCCACGCCCGGGCCGATTTCCTGCGCTTCGAGGCGGTGATCGCCGAGGAGCCCAGCGTCGTCGAGTGCCACCTGATCAGCGGCGGCTACGACTACCTGGTCAAGTTCCTGACCCGCGGCATCGCCGACTACCAGGCAATCGTCGAACGCCTGCTCGCCGCCGACGTCGGCATCGCCAAGTACTTCAGCTACATCGTGATCAAGTCGCCGATCGAGGGGCGACGACCGAACCTAACGACGCTGTTGAGCGAAGACTAGCGCCGCCTTCACGTCCCCTCCATCGCCCCCGCGACCCCGCCGCTCTCGGCGATCCAGCCGAAGAGGTGGTTCTCGCTCTGGATGATCTGCAGGGTGGCGGCCTGGTCGGCGGGGTCGAAGGCGGCGCAGCAGTCCTCTAGCAGGAGGCACCAGAAGCCCCGGTCGACCGCCTCGCGCAGGGTCGAGAAGACGCAGCACTGGGTGGTCACGCCGGTCAGGATCAGGTGGGTGATCCCCTGCCCTCTCAGTCGTGCCTCCAGGTCGGTGCGGTAGAAGGCGCCGAAGCCGGGCTTGTCGATCACCGCTTCGCCTGGCGCGGGGCGCAGCTCTTCGATGAAGTCGTGGCCCGCCTCGCCGCGGATCAGGAAGCGGCCGAGCGGGCCCGGCGTCCCGGGGCCGTCGCGCTCGCGCTTCAGGGGATGGACGTCGGAAAGGTCGGGCGCGTAGCCCTCGCGTGTGTGGATCACCGTCAGCCCCGCAGCGCGCGCCGCGTCGAGCAGCCGGGAAATGCGCGGCACGATGGCGGTCAGCGCGCTCAGGTCCTCGCCGAGCTGGCCGCACATGCCCTCGGGCGCGAGGAAGTCCTTCTGCATGTCGATCACCAGGAGGGCGGTCGAGTTCGGGTCGAAATCGTAGGTCCGCCCGGCCCGGCAGGCGACGCTGAAACCTTTCTCGATCATGGCTCTTCCTGCCCCTTGGTTATGCCTTCGCGAGGCTAGCACGGTCGCAATATCGCGGACATGACCGTCCCGGCGGCGCCTGCTAAGGTCGGCCCATGTGCGGCCGCTACTCCATCACCACGCCGAGCGAGGCCCTGCGCCGGATCTTCGGCTTCGTCGAGCAGCCGAACCTGCAGGCCCGCTACAACGTGGCGCCGACGCAGCAGGTGCCGGCGGTCCGGCTCGGCGAGGACGGCGAGCGGCATTTCTCCCTGCTGCGCTGGGGCCTGGTGCCCTTCTGGGCCAAGGACCTCGCGATCGGCAGCCGCATGATCAACGCCCGGGCCGAGACCCTGGCCGAGAAACCCGCCTTCCGGAAGGCCTTCGCCAAGCGCCGCTGCCTGATCCTGGCCGACGGCTTCTATGAGTGGCGCAAGCTTGAGGGCGGCGGCAAGCAGCCCTACCGCATCACCCTGCCCGACGGCGCGCCCTTCGCCTTCGCAGGCCTGTGGGAGAGCTGGCGCAACCCCGCCGACGGCGAGACGGTGGAGACCTGCACCATCGCCACGACGGACGCGCGCGGTCCCATCGCCGAGATCCACCACCGCATGCCGGTCATCCTGGCGCCCGAAAGCTACGACACCTGGCTGACCGTCGCGGAGGATACCGAGGCGGCCGCAAAGGCCATGGCCGGCGGCCCCGGCGCCGAGCTGGTGGCCCACCCGATCTCGACCCGGGTCAACAAGGTGACCAACGACGACCCCGGCATCATCGAGCCGGTCGAGGAACCGGTGGGCGACGCCCCGCCTGATAACAAGAAGGGCGAGAAGAAGCCGGCCTCCCTGCCGCTGTTCGAGTGATCACGCCCAGAGCGGATCGCGTTTTGATCGGGATCAAGCAAGGATGCCGATTAAGGCGCGTGAATCCGCTCTACATCGGAAGTTTAGAGCAGATTCACGCGATTAACGGATCGCCTCAGGCGAATCCGATTAATCGCGATCTGCTCTAGCCGGCCAGAGCCGCGCGATAAGGAAAAGCAGCGCGGATGCGAGCGGCACCGCCCCCTGGGCCGTCCCCATGGTCAGGAGGGTCGCGGCGCTCGCCAGGCACCAGAGCAGCGGGAGCGCGGCGAGCAGCCAGGTGACCGCGCGGCGCCGCAGCAGCAGGAGAAACCCGAGCGTCGCAATGGCGCCGGGATCGGGCGCCAGGCCGACGAGCTCGGCGGCCGCGAGCGGCCGTCCCGCGACAGGCGCGGCCAGGGGATGCAGAAGCAGGGCGTAGACCAGGAGCACGGGCCCGGCGAGATCGAGGGCGCTGTGGCCGGCCGGCTGCCGTCCCAGCGGAGGGAGGGCGCAGAGCCCGGCGAGCAGCGCGCCCTGAACCAGAAAGAGCGGCATCGCGTCGGCGGCGAGCCAGTTGATCTCGCCGTAGTAGTGGCCCACGAAGCGGAGACCGGTCCAGATCCAGGCCAGCGCCAGCAGCCCGGCCACGACGCGGTCCGACCAGGGCCGCGGCCGCAGCGCGAACAACAGCGCCGCCGCGCCGAGCAGCAGAATCGCGATCTGCCAAGGCCAGGCTTCCGCGTTGACCTGCTCGAACAGCCGCCAGTAGGCGCGCGGCGAGAACAGCAGGAAGTCCGCCGGGCTGTAGCTCTCCCAGGCCGCCATCAGGGATGGCCGGGTTTACAGCTCCCGGACATAGGCCGCCATGCGCCGGCGCATGGCCGCGTCGGGTTTAAGGCCCTCGGCCGCCTGCTTGTTCTCCAGGACGTGGTCGACCCGGGTCGTCGCCGGAATCGCCGTGGTGACCGCCGGGTGGGAGATGATGAACCTCAGCAGGAACTGGGCCCAGGAACGCGCGCCGGTCTCGGCCGACCAGGGCGGTAGCGGCTTGCCCTCGAGGCGGCTGATCAGCGCGCCCCGCTGGTAGGGCCGATTGACGATGACCGCGATGCCCCGGTCGCGCGCCAGCGGCAGGAGCCGGTCCTCGGCCTCGCGGTCCACGATGTTGTAGGTCAGCTGGACGAAGTCCAGCGGCTGGCTGTGCATGACCTCCTCGAAGAGGTCGTGGCGCCGGCCGTGGGAGGTCGTGATCCCGACGTAGCGGAGCGCGCCCGTCGCCTTCATCTCGAATAGCGTCTCCAGGTGCGGCTTCCAGGCGCGCAGGTTGTGGACCTGGAGCAGGTCGAACTTCGGCACGCCCCAATAGCGCCGCGTCTGCTCGATCTGGGCCGGCCCCTCGTTCCCGGAGGAGGTCCAAACCTTGTCCGCCGAGAAGAGCGAGGCCGGGTGGCCGAGCTTCTCCAGGCCGTAGCCGATGACGGGCTGCGCCGAGCCGTACATGGGCGAGGAGTCGATCATGCCGCCGCCGGCGTTGAAGAAGGCCTCCATGACCGCTGCGCACTCGTCCTTGAGCACGGGGTCGTTGCCCACGTTGAAGGTGATCCACGAGCCCAGGCCGACCGAAGGGATCGCCTCGCCGGACGAGGGGATCACATGCATGGTGCCGTCGCCCGCCAGGGCCCGCGCCGGCCCCAGCGCCGCGCCCGCGCCCGCCGCGGCACCCAGGGCGGCCTGGACGAATCTCCGTCTCGTCAGTTCCGGTTTCACGATCCTGCCCTTCCCTCCGAGTTTCGGCTCGCCGAACACCGCACCGGCGGACGCCGGCAGCCTAATAGACATGGACCGGACAGCGGCAATTGCTAGACGAGGGGCGGGATCTCGACCTCGGAACCGCCACGCGCCAACCGTCGTCACGCGGCAAACAACCGGCTCTACTCCCGGACGATCCGGCCCGCTTCGACGAACATCGTCGTCACTTTCGGATAGGCGCCGTCGGCGATCGACTGGGCCGCGGGCTCGAAGACCAGGGGTCCGGTGAACCAGTCCGCGGCGACCTCGTCCCGGTCGCCGAAGAAGTCCGACAGCCTCGTGTCCTTCCCGTTGCGCCAAGCATAGAGACCGGTCAGCCAGAGGGTCTCGTTCTCGATCTTCCAACGGCCGATGTAGCCGCGCTCGCATTGAGGCGTCCGCCGGTCGAAGACGGACGGCGGATCCTGCCTGCGCAGCCACGGCAAGAGGGGCGTCGTGTAGAGCGTGTGAAGGACGCCGTCGACATAGATGATCTCGGGAAGCTGCTTCATGGCGGGCGTCATGACGTCCTCCACCAGACGTGAAGCGTCAGACTATCAGCCGGCATCCGAGCGATCCAGGCGGGGCAATTGCGGCACTTCGCCCTGTCCGGCCGCTCCCACTTGGCCCGATCGGACATGGAGAATCACAAGCGTTAGAGCCTTACGCGGCTTCTCAATTTCTGATAGCATCAGGCTTTGACTTTGATTGAAACGCCGACCTCGGGCTCTCATTTCGGTCTGCGGTTTCAAGTTTGGTACGCGCAGCGGAGCGTTGTTATGAACCCGATTTTCGAGAGTTGGAAACCCAAGCCATGACAAAGATTTCTCGCGAAGAGATAAACAAACTAATCTTCGACTTGGACGTCGACGACGAGGCGATTGCCGAGTACCTCAAGATCGACACCGAGACGAGCAGCCCCTTGAACCCCCAGTTCGTGCTGAATCCGGACCTGGTCGAGATCAGTCCGGAGGAACTCGAACTGGAGAGCGCCATGAACTTCGGCAACGCGCTCTGCCGGTGGCGGCGACAGAGCCGTTTCCTTCGCGCGATCAACGGGGGCGACCAACGCCCCGTTCTCGTCTCGGAGGGCGATTCCTGGTTCCAGTTTCCTTTCCTGATCAGGGAGACAATCGATCACCTCGACGATGACTACCTGATATGGAGCCTCGGGGCGGCCGGCGACACCGCATCCAATATGACCGGCAGCAATCGCGAGTACCTGCGCGGCCTAAACCGTTGGCACGACCGCGTAAAGGGCTTTCTCTTCTCCGCCGCCGGCAACGACGTGATCGGCGAGGATGCGTCCGGCAACCCGGTGCTCAAAAATCTGTTGAAGGAGTACCACCCGGGTCAGAGCGCGGCCTGGCATATCGACCGCGGCGCCTTCAATCCCACCCTGCAAAAGCTGAAAGACGCCTATCTCTCCGTGGTCGGATCGATTCGCCAGAATCAGCGATTTACTGATTTGCCGATCTTCATACACGGCTACGACTACGTCTTCCCCTACCCGCATGGGCAGAAGGACCCGCGATCCCCGATTTGGGCGGCGAAGGACGAATGGCTGGGCGGCCCCTTCAAGGACCGCGGCTTCCCCGAGGACGGAATCCGCCGCGACGTGATCAAGATCATGATCGACGCGCTCTACGACATGATGCACGACGTGGCCGCAGCAGATCCATCCGGCCGGGTCTTCGTGGTCGATGCCAGGGGCAGCATGCCGAAGCTCGAGGACTGGGCCGACGAGATCCACGGCACCAAGCGCGGCTTCAGGGAAGTCGCCGATCGTTTTCGAGTCGCCCTCCAGCAGCACATAGTCTGAGGGCCGCCTTAACTCCGCGAGCTAGGGGCGAGAGACCGGCGCGCCACGGCCGGCGCGCCACGAAACGAGGACAGGGGCATGACCGACAACAAGGACGAGGGCGAGACCCTCCCGAAGATCCTGTGCGAACCGAGCGAGTTTGCGCTACCGACAGCCGATTTCAAGCAGCGCTTCGACAGGCTGTCCCGCCGGGCCGGCATCGCCGACCGGCAGCACTTCGCGTCGGGTTGGGCGCAGCGCAAGCAGAGCCTCTATGACAGACGCTTCGAGGCGCGGATCGGGACGGACAACTTCTTGCCCTTCGGCGTGCTGCGGCAGGCCTCCACCCTCGGCCGCGCGGTCTGCAAGATCGAGGCGGAAGGGGTAAGCTACAACGGGTTCCCCGGGGCGTGGAACGGCACCGGTTTTCTGGTCGCACCCGGCCTCCTGCTGACCAACCACCATGTGCTGAACAGCAAAGAGGTCGCGCAGAGCGCCAGTGCGATCTTCGACTACCACGCCGACGGGGAGAACGCCGGGCAAACGACCACCGTGGCGCTCGACCCGAAGTCTCTCTTCATCACCAGCCAGGCATCGGGCGGCCTGGACTATACCTTTGTCGCGCTCAAGGAGCCGGCCGACGGCTTCGGCGCGATCCAGATGTACCGCGGCGCCTTCGCGACCGATTTCATGAAACGGGCCAACATCATTCAGCATCCCGATGGGCGCCCGAAGGAGGTCGTGCTGCAGGACAACCAGGTCCTGCCCGATGATCACCCCCTGTTTCTTCACTACGTGACCGACACGGAGGGAGGCAGTTCCGGCTCGCCCGTCTTCGACAACAACTGGCAACTGAAAGCCCTGCATCACGCCAGCCGCAGGAACCTGGAGCAAGAACTCCCGGTCGGCAGCGAGGGCACGCCGCCCAAGCGTCTCAACGAGGGCGTCAAGATCTCCGCCATCGCGGCCGATCTGGAGTTGCGGCTGGACAGCGAGGACGAGCGCGACGCGGCCTCGAAGGTGCTCGCCGAAATCAAGGGCGAGGACAGCTTCACCGGCTTCTTCGGGGTGCGCGGCCGCGGCGGCGGCGCGCAGGAGGAGAACCTCGAAGCGGTGATCGAGACCTACTACGGCAAGGAACGGGACATCGACATCGCCTTCTGGAACATCGAGTGGTTCAATCGGCACTATCGGAAGAAGCTCGGCAAGGTCGCGGGCATCGTCGCCGACCTGAAGCTGGATATCTGGGCCTTCTCGGAGTCCTCGCCCCAGGCGACCCGGGCCTTGGCGGCGCGCATGCGCCAGGAATTCGGCCAGCGCTATGAGTGCTTGGCCTCGGAGCCGGAAGCCTCCGAGCACCGGCAGACCACGACCGTCATGTGGAACAGCGAGACCGTCTCCTGCGTGCGGGTGCCCTGGCCGGACAAGATCGCGGAGGCCTTGAGGGCCCACAGCGAGGAGTTCGACGAGATCGAGATGGAAGCCGTCGAAGGCAAGATCTTCAACCGCTTTCCCGGGCTCTTCCACTTTACCGCGCTATCCAGCACGCCCGGCACGCAACGCCCCTTCGACTTCTTCCTCGTCCCCCTGCACCTCAAGGCCAAGGCGGAGGGCAAGAAGCGCCGGCGCATGGCGAGCTCGCTGCTGGCCGAGGCGATCGACATTATGCAGAAGCAGGGCCACGACCAGGACTGGGTGCTCGGCGGCGACTTCAATGCCGAACTGAAGTCCGGCGACTTCGACCCTCTGAGTGTCGAGGGTTTTCAAGCCTTGAGCGCGGCCGACGAGGAGAGCGGCGCGCTGACCTACCTCAGCCCGCGCTTCGGTTCGCTGATCGACCACATCTTTCTCTCCCCCAACATGGCCGCGAAGCAAGACAGCGACTTCTTCATCCTCGCGGCCGACAAGCGGATTCCGGAGTTCGACAAGGAGATCTCGGATCATCGGCCGGTCATTGCGCGCCTCAGCCTGACCGGCGAAGCGCCCGCCGAAGCGGACGAACGCGTCGAGGCCCTGCTGCGGGCCTACCAGAACCAGCCCGCCGCGCTCTTGCGGGCCCTTGCGGCGGCAATAGAACGGCAAGCCGGCTCCGGCGACTGACCGCGGGTCTCGTCCCCGACCCGTTGAGCACGTCGGGACACCCGACTATGCTCCGGCGGCATGGGGCTCGAGAAGACACCGGCGACAGATGACTATTGGGCCGGGTTCGTTGCGGCGAAGGGCACAGTCGAGCGCGACTATACGGTTGCGGTTTTCGGCGATGGAAGCGAACCCTGGGACGAGCTCGTCGAACTGGTCCTGTGCGGCACCAAGCGAGCAACGGCGTCGCTCTTGAGAGACTACGCGCCAGGCGGCGAAGTGATGCCGCAGGTCGCCGACTTCGTCATGGTCGTCGACAGCAAGGGGGCCCCGAGGTGTATCTGGCGCACGACGGAGATCGTCGTGAAGCCGCTCATCGAGGTCGACGACGCTTTCGCCTGGGACGAAGGCGAAGGCGACCGGACGCGGGACTGCTGGCTTTCCGGCCACCGAGACTATTTTGCCGACCAGGCCGCTCGGGAAGGCTTCGAGATGTCGGACCAGATCCAAACCGTGTTCGAGAGGTTCGAGATTGTCTGGCCACCGGACGTGGCCGACGTGTCCGTTTGACTGATGCGTGGGCGCAGGCGGGACAGGAGGCCATGATGGCTGACACATCGAAATCGACGACCGGCGGATGCATGTGCGGGGCCGTACGATACCAGGCAGTCGGCGAGCCGATCGCGGTCGGGCACTGTCATTGCCATAGCTGTCGTCGGCACACCGGCGCACCGGTCGTTACCTTCGTGGCGTTTGCGCCGGAGCAGGTGGCGTTCACGAAGGGAGACCGCAAGATCTACAACTCCTCGCCGGGTGCGCGACGCGGCTTCTGCGATCGCTGCGGAACCCCGCTGACCTGGGAGGGCGAAGCCTTTCACCGCTCCATCATCGAGTTCCACATCAGTACGACCGACGAGCCCGATGCGCATGTCCCCGACAGGCACTGGTTTCATGAAGAGCGGATTTCCTGGTTCGACGTCGCGGACAACCTGCCGCGCTATCGACAAACCAGCACCGGCCAGGAGCCGTACCGTCACGGTCCGGTGAGCGACCGGCCTTCCGAATAGCCGCCCAGCGCCGACGGTTTCGGGACCTCGCCCTTCGCGGTCGCCGGGTCCCTCACCTGGGCCCGGAATCTCGCGCTGGTGAGGCGCCGCCTAGAGCAGATCCGGGTTTGACTGAATCACCCGAGGCGATCCATCAAACCCGTTGAATCTACTCTAGGCGCTCAGCTTTTCGTCCACACCCAGGAAGCCGCCGGACTGGCGGGCCCAGAGGCGGGCGTAGAGGCCGTCGCGGCGCAGCAGCGACGCGTGGTCCCCTTCTTCGACGATGCGGCCGCGGTCGAGCACGATCAGCCGGTCGAGCGCCGCGATGGTCGAGAGGCGGTGGGCGATGGCGATCACCGTCTTGCCTTCCATCAGGCTACCGAGCTGGCTCTGGATCGCCGCCTCGACCTCGGAGTCGAGCGCCGAGGTCGCCTCGTCGAGCACCAGGATCGGCGCGTCCTTGAGGATCACCCGGGCGATCGCGACGCGCTGGCGCTGGCCGCCCGAGAGCTTGACCCCGCGCTCGCCGACCGTGGCGTCGTAGCCGCGGCGGCCCTGGGGATCGGTCAGCTCGGGGATGAAGCGGTCGGCCTCGGCCAGGGCGGCGGCGCGCCGGATCTCGTCGTCGCTCGCATCCGGGCGGCCGTAGCGGATGTTCTCGCGTATCGTCCGGTGCAGCAGCGAGGTGTCCTGGGTCACCATGCCGATCGCCGCGCGCAGGCTCTCCTGGGTGACCTCGGCGATGTCCTGCCCGTCGATCAGGATCCGCCCGGCCTCGAGGTCGTGGAAGCGCAGCAGCAGATTGACCAGCGTGGTCTTGCCGGCGCCCGAGGGCCCGACGAAGCCGACCTTCTCGCCCGGCTGGATGCTGAGGCTGAGGTCCTCGATCACCTGGCGCTCCTCCGCGCCGTAGCGGAAGCGGACCCGCTCGAAGGCGACCGCGCCGGCGCCCACCGCGAGCGGCTGCGCCTGGGCGCGGTCGACCACGCTGTAGGGCTGGGCGATGGTCTCGACGCCGTTCTGCACCGTGCCGACCTGCTCGAAGAGGCTGGCGATCATGCGCAAGATCCAGCCCGACATCTGGTTGATGCGCAGCGCCAGGCCCATGGCCACCGCCGCAGAGCCGGGCGAGGCCAGGCCGTCCAGCCAGAGCATCACCGACAGCCCGCCGACCGCCAGGATCATCGCCGTGTTGAGCGCGGTCAGGGTCCAGGTCAGGGTGAAGACCGTGCGCATCAGGTCGTGGAACGAGCGGGTGTGGCGCGCCACGCCCTCGCTGGCGAAGCCGTCCTCCCGCGCCGCGTGGGCGAAGAGCTTGACCGACTGGATGTTGGTGTAGCTGTCGACGATCCGCCCGGTCAGCACCGACTGCGCCTCGGACAGCGCGGCCGAACGGGTCTTGACCGGCGGCACGAGGAACAGGATCACCGCCCCGTAGCCGAGCGTCCAGGCGGCGATCACCGCGAAGAGCCGCCAGTCGACGCCGCCGAACAGCACGGCCGTGCCGGCCACCAGGACCACGAGGTACCAGACCGAGTCGATCACGCCCAGGGTCGCGTCGCGCACCGCCGGGCCGGTCTGCATGACCTTCTGGGCGACCCGGCCGGCGAAGTCGTTCTGGAAGAAGGTGAAGCTCTGGCGCAGGACGTAGCGGTGGCTGCGCCAGCGCACCCGGTTGCCCAGGCTGGGTGTGAGCGTGAAGGTGACCAGCGCGCGGGTCAGCAGCAGCGTCGCCGGCCGGACCACGCCGATCACCGCCGCCATGGCGAGCAGCGCCAGGCCGTGCTCCTCCAGGAAGCGCTCGGGTCCGGTCGCCTGCATCCAGTCGATGACCAGGCCGACGAACCAGAAGAGCGCCAGCTCGCAGAGCGAATAGACCGCCGAGACCAGCAGGGTCGCGGCCAGCAGCCCCTTGATCGGCGACAGGAAGTAGCCGAAGAAGGCCGCCGTGCCCCGGGGCGGCGCCTCGACCGGCGCCGGCGCCAGGGGGTCCAGAAGGTCTTCGAAGAACCGGTACATCGATTGCTGGCCGCTCCGACGGCGGCGAAGGCCGCCCGCCGTTTCCAATGTCACCCACTTGCTACGCTGGCGCGCCCGCCCTGGACGACAGGGGGCCGAGCCTGGACCGAGCGGCCCGCGCGCGCCGACCGCTCCTTATAGACCAGCTGCCGGCCTTTGTGGCCGCCAAGACGAAGCGTCTTTCCCAGGGGGCGGCCGCCCGCGACTTCTCATCGCCGCCGCCGGACCTTATCGTGGTCATCCCCCAGGATCGTGGGCGGGCGTGCGACTCCCGATGCTCGAGCTAGCCAGTCGCGGACCGAAGCATGAGCAGAGCGCCCCGCCTCGGCGTGCGGTCATGACCATCGGACCGGGCCCGTGACCCCGCTCTCTCCCGCTTCTAGGTCCGCACAGGGGCCCGGAGCCGAAGACGACCACTGAAACCGGAATATCACGTGACAGAGAACGACAAACAGCACCAGCAAAAGCACCGCCTGGAGACGCTTGTCGATGTCATCTATGGCGTCGTCATAGTGCTGTTGGTAACCGAATTTCCGACGCCCCTATCGGAGGATTTCCAGGGCAATTCGCTGATCGGGTTCGTGGTGGAGAGCTTCGAACTGATCATCGGGCAGGCAATCGCTCTCTTCGTCGTCGTGATGTACTGGCTCCAGAGCAACGCCGTGAACGGAATCCTGTCACAAACGGACAACCGCCATTCAGCCCTGGTCATCTCGCAACTGATCCTGATGTTGCTGTACTTCTATTCGACCGCGCTTAGCGAACAACTCGGACACACGCCGCCTGCCTTGGCGCTCCAGAGTGGCGCTCTCGCTCTGATGGGGATCGTCGGCATCCTGGGATTGGCCTATGCTTCGGGCAAGAGGCGCTTGCTGCAGGCGGGGGTTTCGGCCTCCGACATACGCACTCTACGCGCCTCACTGATTCCGGAGCCCCTTACGGCGTTGCTCACCTTGCCGGCGGCGATGCTGGGCCCAGACGCCTGGTCCCTCGCCTGGCTGAGTTATCCTCTCGTCGTCTTTGTAATTCGACGATTCCAGAACCCCGGCGGCGACCCGCCCGCTTGACCGGCGGCGCGGAGGGACGCCGAGGTCCCGGCACGGGCCCAGAGCCGAAGGCCCTCCGCGGCGCATCGGGTCACCCTTCCGCGGGAAATCTCGATTGACAGGGCCCACGCACCGCGGTCTGCTCTGCCGCTTGCGCCGGAACCGGCGCAGGGGCCGATCACGCGGCAGGCTTTCGCGCAACACGCAGACATCGACGAAGAATGGATCCGCTAACCCAAGGCGCGGTCGGCGCGGCGCTGCCGCAAGCGACGCGCAACAGGACGCAGGTCGGGATCGCCGGCGCCCTCGGGTTCGTCGCCGGTATGGCGGCCGACCTCGACGCCCTTATCCGCTCCGAGACGGACCCCTTGCTGTTCCTCGAGTATCATCGCCAGTTCACGCACTCGCTGATCTTCATTCCGGTCGGCGGCCTGCTCTGCGCGCTGGCCCTCCACTGGATCCTCGGGCGAAGGTGGCGCCTGACGTTTCTGCAAACCTTTCTGTTTTGCACGCTGGGCTACGCCACCCATGCGTTTCTGGATACCTGCACGTCCTACGGCACGATGCTGTTCTGGCCCTTCAGCGACGAGCGGTTTTCCTGGAGCATCGTCTCTATCGTCGACCCGCTGTTCACGGTGCCGGTGATCGCGCTGGTGGTCCTCGCCGGGCTCCGGCGAAAACCGGTGCTGGCGCGCCTGGCCTTGGGCTGGGCGGCCCTCTACCTGGTGCTGGGCGCGGTGCAGCACCATGCGGCGCTGGCCATGGCCGGCGAGATCGCGGCGTCCCGCGGGCATGCGCCGATCCGTGTCGAGGTAAAGCCGAGCTTCGCCAATATCCTGGTCTGGAAAACGATCTACGAAACGCCAGACCAGTTTTTCGTGGACGCGGTCCGTCCAAGCATCCGGCCGCGCGTCTTCCCGGGCGTCTCGGTGCCGAAACTGGATCGAGGCCGCGACATGCCGTGGCTCGACCCGGCCTCGCAGCAGGCCCGGGATATCGAGCGCTTTCGCTGGTTCAGCGACGGCTTCGTGGCGACGGATCCGGAACACCCCAACAGGGTCATCGACGTGCGCTATTCGTTCGTGCCGAACAATGTGCGAGCGCTCTGGTCAATCGAGATCGCGCCCGAAGCGCCGCCCGCGGCGCACGCGCGCTTTCTGACCCACCGCGAGCGCGCCCGCGAAAGCCTGGGAACACTCTGGGGTATGGTGTCCGGCAGCTAGCGCGCGAAGATTTTCCGGAGCCGGGGCGAAAGCGGCCGAGGCCGCTCGAACGACTGAGGCCTGACCGTCGGATCAAAACGGTAAATTGACAGAACGAGAATGGGCACATTGCCGATCGCGTCCGAGCCCTTCGGGCTATAAACGGCCAGGTAGTCATGGCTCGAGACGTTCCGATCCGGTTTTGCATCAACCGACATCGTAGCGACCCTAGAGCAGATCCGGGTTTGACTGAATCGCCGGAGGCGATCCATCAAACCCGGTGAATCTGCTCTAAATCCATAATGTAGAGCGGATTCACATGTTTAGTTGGCAACCACGTAATGGTTCCATCTCAACATGATCCGCTCTACGTGGCGGAATCGCAATTTCTGCGGGAATTTGGTATAGTTTTTCTTTTTGCGTGCCAGCACGCGGCAATTCATTCAATTCGGGAGGCTCACATGACCAGCAACCTGACGTGCGTCGCGGTCGCGGCGCTGATGTTCTGTGCGGTTTTGTCGGATCACGCAAAGGCCCAGGTTATCGACTGCGATACTGCAGGGCCGAACGCCCTGCAAAACGCCATCAACAGCGGCAGCTATCCCGTAAGGTTTACCGGCACCTGCAACGAGGACATCGGGATTTACTGGGACAACGTTCATCTCATCGGGAACGATACCGATCCCAGGCAGAACGTCATCAATGGCGAGGTGAACATCGCGGTGACCGAGGATATCGACCTCGAAAATCTCAAAATCACAGGGGATAACTTCAGCATCACGAACGAGGCCTTCGTCTTCATGGATCACGTGGTTGTCGAAGGCACGGCCTTCGGGGTCTTCATCGCGCGGAACTCCGGGGCAATCATGAACAACGTGTTCATCGGCCCCGCCCTAGTCGACGACGGCACTCAGTCCTGCGTCCCGCTCTGCATCGGCGAGAACAGCCACGTCCGTATGCTGAACAGCACGGTGAACGGCGCAACGAGCGACCCGGTCGGCGGCGGGGCGATCACCGTCTACCGCGATGCGTCTCTGACCCTGCGGGGCGGCAACACCGTCACCAACTCCGGCAGCCAGCCGGTGATCGCGGTGTTCTCGGATTCGAGCGTCCGCCAAGACGATTCTCAAGACAATGGCACCGGCACGATCACGGCCGGCACCGGCTTGGCGGTCTCGGTGGTCCAAACCGCCACCTTCGACACTCGAGAAGCCGTGATCACCGGCGATATCGAGGTCGTGGGGCATGCCTTCATGAACGTCGGCAGTACGGTCTTCGGCGGCGACCCGAGCCTCATGGTCATCGACGGCGATATCGAGCTCGGCCGGGATTCAGCACTGACGGTGTCGAGCCCGCTGGTCACGATCAATGGCGTCATCTCCTGTCATGACGACGAGTCGAGCGCCGTCGGCGACTTCGCAGGCAGTGGCAGCAACACCTGCTCCGGCTTCGACGCCGAGGTGGTGCGCGACGACGGCACGGCCCAATTCCTGGTCGAGGAGAACGCGGCGAGCACGGCCAACCGCTCCCTGGTTCGCCTCGAGAACAACGGCAACCCGCAGATCGCGCTCTCTAACACCCAGAGCGGTGTGAACTGGAAGATCGGCATGGGGCCGAGCAACTCCTTCTTCGCCAAGAAGGGCTCGCGCGAGCTGCGGTTCACCGAGGGCGGCGCGCTGAGACTCCTTGCCTCGGGCAACACCTTCTTGCTGGCTTTGCCGAACGGCAACCTGGTCATCGACGGCACCTTGACCGAGGGCTCGGACGTCAACGCCAAGCGGGACATCGCGCCGGTCGACGGCGCCTCCGTCTTGACTCAGGTGGCGTCCCTGCCAGTCTCGACCTGGCGCTACAAGGACGACCAGACGGGCGCCCGCCACGTCGGCCCCATGGCCCAGGACTTCTACGCGGCTTTCGGTCTCGGCAGCGACGACACCAGGATCTCTCCGCGCGACGTGGCCAGCGTCGCCTTGGTAGCTGTCAAGGAGCTGCAGGAGGTCGTGCGCGAGACCCAGGGTGAGCTGCGCGAGAAGGAAACGGAGATTGCGTCGCTGAAGGACCGACTAAGGGCCCTGGAAGGCCTGGTAGCCGGCCTCGTCGGCAAGCGTGTCGCAGAATCCGGCGTGGCTTACGGCAGGTAGCGAGAGCCTTCGCCACCGTCTGCTGCTGGCCAAGGCAGATCGCAGGACTGAGACGCCAAACGTGAGACCCGCTGCACCGATCACTCGGTCTTCTGGAAATGGCCCTCGTCCACGGCGGCCTGCGCCGCCTGGCGGCGCGCCTCGATGATACGGCGCGCGGACTGATCGGGAACACCGACACCCATCAGCACCAGCTCGCCCAGCTGCAGGCTCGCCTCGATGGTCTCGGGGACGGCGTGACTGGCCCCTCTGGTGATCAGCCGGGCCGCGTGCGCGGCATCCCGGGCGCGGGCGTAGATGACCAGGTCCGGCCAGTAGCGGCGCGCGGTCTCGACCACCTGCTCGGCGATGCGCGGACTGTCCATGGTCACGACCAGCGCGCCTGCCCGGTCGGCGCCGAACCTCCGCAGCATGTCGACCCGAGCCGCATCGCCGAAGTAGATGCCGGCGCCGGCGGCGCGGAACTCCGTGACCAGGTCCGCGTCGATGTCGAGGCCGATATGGGTCAGACCCTGGGCGGACAGAACCGAGCCGAGCATTTGGCCGACACGGCCGTAGCCGACGACGATGATGTGATCGGAAAGGCCCGCAGGGATCTCGGCGCCGCGCTGGCCGCGTTCCGCCTCGCGGGCCTCGACGGCACGCGCCAGCTTGCGGGCGACATGGGCCACGGGGGGCGTCGCGATCATCGTCATGCCGGTGACGATCAGCATGAACTGGGCCGTGTCGTAGGGCATCAGGCCGAGCCCGAAGGCCATGCCGACGACGAGGAAGGCGAACTCCCCGCCCTGGCCGAGCAGCAGGCCGGCTTCGAGCGCGACCGCGCGCGACTCCCCGAACCACCGCGCCAAGGCGTAGACGATCGGGCTCTTGACCAGGTAGAGCCCGAAGATCGAGGCGAACAGCCAGAACGGTTTAACGGCCACCTGGGCGATGTCGATGCTCATGCCGACCGAAACGAAGAAAAGGCCGAGCAGCAGGCCCTTGAAGGGCTCGAAGTCGACCTCGATCTCGTGCCGGTATTCGGTCTCGGCGAACAGCAGCCCGGCGAGAAAGGCACCCAGCGCCATCGACAGGCCGACCTGCTCGGTGACCAGCGCGGTGCCGATGATGACCAGCAGAACGAAGGCCAGAAACATCTCGCGGCTGGCCGCGCTGCCGACGAAGCGAAACACCGGCCGGATCACCAGGCGGCCGATCGCCAGGATGGCGGCAACCGCGATCAGCGCCTGGCCGATCGCCCAGCCGAACGCGACCAGCACCGGGGTGTCGCTCCCGGCGGCGAAGGCGCCGACCAGGAACAGGATGGGCAGCACGGCCAGGTCCTGGCACAGGAGGATGGCGAAGCTCGTGCGGCCAGTCGCCGTGCCCAGGCGCCGGTTCTCGGACAGCAGCTGCATGACGATCGCGGTGGAGGAGAGCGCGAAGCCGGCGCCGAGCACCGCGGCGGCCGCCAGGGTGTTGTCGAAGAACGAGGCGATGACGGCGATCACCGTGCCAGTGACGACGATCTGCGCCCCGCCCAGCCCGAACACCCTGCGCCGCATCGCCCACAGCCGGTCGAGCGAGAGCTCGAGCCCGATCATGAACAGCAGGAACACGACGCCCAGCTCGGCAAAGGGGCGGACGTCTTCCAGGTCCGTGATCGAGACGTACTGCAGCCACGGCAAGGTGTCGGCGAAGCGGGCCACGCCGTGCGGCCCGATCACCAGGCCGACCACCAGGAAGCCGAAAACCGGGCTCACTTTCAGGCGGCGCACCAGCGGCACGATGATGCCGGCGGCGAAGAGAAAGACCGTCACCTCGCGTAGATGGAGCGTCTCGGCGTGCATGGCTTCTCTGATCGAACCCGGAACTGCTGCGCCCGACCCGTCTCGGCGACCGAGCGACCGGCGGCCTCCTGCTTATCGGGTCCCGCCGCCCGAATGCCAAGGGGTGAATGCCATGAGCCGCGGCCAGTCCGCCGCAACGCGGCTTCGTCGAACGCGTTCAGGGGATTTGCCGGATCGCCGGCTGCACGGGATCGGGGTGCGGTTCACCCGAGAAAGGCCCTCGGCTCCAGCTTGTGGTAGTGCTCGACGGTGTATCCACAGATCTCACAGGAGTCGGTCGGCAGCTCTTTGGTCGTAGAGCCACAGATGTCACAGATGTAGAAGACCTCGGTATTCTCGTCGATTCTCCGGGCGACGGTCTCGAAGTAATCCGGCGCGTACCTGCCGATCTTATCGATGATGTCCTTGTGCTGCTTGTGCGACTCCCAGGCGTAGCGGGCGAACCTCATCGCCTCGGCGTCGGCTTCGTCGCCGATTCCATCAATGATCTCGGGGTAAAAGTTCTCGATCGAGGAGAGTTCTGCCTGCGCGGCCGCAATCAGGTTCTGTTTCGTATCCGAGACTTCCGTGTGAGGGTTTTCCGGCAGAACGATGTTCGCGCCCAGTCTCATCAGGGACCTGTTGTAGTTCTGGGCGTGGATCAGTTCCGACATCGCAAGCGCGGTGAAGAGGTAGGATATGCCGTCATAGTCTTCCGCGTGCGCCTTGCGGGCAAAGCTCACGTAGCGCTGATAGGCTCTCATTTCCTTCTGCGCGGCGGTCTTTAGTATTGCCTCGAGCTCGGCGGACGTTTGGTCGGCAAAGGCGGCATCAAGGTTTCCAGCCAGGATCGGCGCAGCGATCAGCAGTTTCGCCGAGCCTTGCAGGAAAGAACGCCGGCCCCGATCCTCCATCGCCTGGTACTCCTTCATCCGGACTCAATTTCGCCGCGACCCCACGCTCTGGGCGCAGGCCCGGAGGAGCGCGGCATTGTTGCAATCGACAAGCGGGATGCTCGTAACACGGCCGTCCTTCGCGCCGATTGATCTGCGTCAACCGGCTGCCCTGGTATTCGCGCCCGGCCTCTAGGTGTCCGTATTCACGGAGAGGAAGATGCGCTCGATCTCGGCGGCGCGGAGGTCGAAGAAATGCTCCGCGGGGGCGTGGAACAGGATGAGGTCGAGCTCGCCGTCGCGGATCGCGCCAATCGCCCTGCCCCGGCGCGGCAGGCCGTTCGACACAAAGCTGAAGTCGAAGCGGAAGCCTTCGCTCGCGCCGAAGGCCGTCGGGCGGAAGTTGCTGATCTCGACGTCGGCGCCGGCAACGTAGGCCCCGTAGGTGTCCGCGACCAGCTCCGCCACCTCGACGGCGCTGAAGTTGGAGCGGAACACCGGGCCCTTCTTCTCCGCACGCGGGAAGAGGCTTTCGCCGTCCTCCACTTCCGCCCAGGTGCGCAGGACGCCGAGATTGGGCCCGTCGATCGTCCAGGCCTCGGGCGGCCCGGCCAAGTAACTCCACGTCGTCGAAGTGGAGATCGAGTAGGAGTCGCCCACCTCGTGGCGCCCCGGCTGCTTCGTGGTGGCGACCGCAGCGCAGCCGGTCGCCGTCATGAGGGCGAGCAATGCGAAGACTCGGAGCATGATGTCACCTCAAGCTTTCGATCTGATACTGGATGATCGGGCGGTCGTAGGCGTCGGGCGCCGCCAGCAGATAGCTCTCCAGCGCACCCCGGGCCTCGCCCCGCCTTCCCTCGCGCAGCAGCGACTGGCCGAGGCTACGGTGGGTACGCACAGGCGCGTCGGGCTCCGCCAGTGCAGAGCGGTAGGCTGCGATGGCGCGGTCCGGGTCGCCCGCCTCGCCGCGCTTACGGTAGAGCTCGCCGACATGGAAGAGGACCAGGCCGCGCTGGCCGGTCGTCTCGAGGAGCCGCCGGAACAGGACCTCGCTCTCCGCGAACTCGCCCCGGGTCAGCTCGTCGCCGAGCCACTCGTCCTGAAAGCGCGCCAGCGCGGCGGTCAGACGCCGGCGCCCGACGATCGTCCGTCCCCCGGCCCTCGCCTGTTCGGCCGAGGCCGTCTCGAGGTAGGCGATCCGCTCGGCGACGCCGGGGTGGGTGGACAGGAAGATCGCGGTTTCCGGCTTGTCGGAAGCGGCTCTTTCCGCCTCCAGCGCCTGCCAGATCCGGACCGCTTCCCGCGAGTCGTAGCCGGCGGCGACCACGTGGGCCGTCCCGAGAGCGTCGGCCTCGCGCTCCTGCTCGCGCGAGAACGCCATAACGCTGGCGATCGCGGCGAGCTCGCCCATGGTGCCGACGTAGCCGACCCCCGCCGCGCCGGTCAGGACCGAGAACACGTAGGCCGCGTTGATCTTGTTCTGCAGGTCGATCCAGCGCTGCAGGGAATGGCGGCGCACGTAGTGCGCCAGCTCGTGCCCCAGCACGAAGGCGAGCTGCGCCTCGTTCTCGACCCGCAGCAGCAGGCCGGTCCAGACCTGCATCATGCCGTTCGGCGACATGGTGGCGTTGAAGTAGGGCACGTCGACGACGTAGATGCGGATGTCCGGACAGTAGGACGGCTCCAGACGGCAGACGATCTCCCGCAGATAGGCGTCCAGCTCGGCGTCCTCCACGACCCGTCCCGAGCCCTTGAGCCGCTCCTCCATCCTGTCCATGCGCATCCACAGCCCCGCTTCCGTGGTCTCCAGGGCGGGCCGTTCGCCGGGTTGGATATCGCCGCTCGGCACCGAAGCGCAGGCGGGCAGCAGGATCGCGAGGGCTGCGAAGACGACGGCCCGCATGGCTAGAGGACCGGGCCTCCCTCGAGCAGCGTGTCGACCGCGACGCGGGCCGGCGCGGGCTCCCGCAGGTCTCCGGTCGTGCTCACCAGCTGGTTGAACCAGACGATGTCGCCGTTCTCCAGGTCGACCAGCGAGACGAAGCCGACCTGGACCGCCGGCATCGTCGTCACGCCCAGCAACGCCAGTCCGACGCGCGTCGCGGTGCGGCCGCCGGTCTCGTACTGATCGCGAAGATAGACAAACAAGGCGTAGTCCGCGTCGTGATCCTCGCGCATGGTTCGGACGCCTTTTCCCATGGTCCAGTCGGTCTTGGCGTTGGCGGTCGGGTAGACCCTGCGTTGCAGCATCGACACGCCGACGGCCTCGTAGAGCTTGATCAACTCCCGGTAACGGGAGACCTTGCCGAGCGGCAACTCGGCCGGGTCGTAGACCAGCAGATCGGCTTTCCGCTCGGTCATGAAGTCCCGCAGGGCGATCTCGACCGACCTCTTGCATTGCGCCGTCCAAGCGGCGTGGGGCTCGACGAGACCGCCCGCCGTAACGGCGCTGCACTCGATATCCGGTTCCATCAGCAGGATGCCGGTGCCGGGGGTGACCGGTTTCCGGTAGGCCTGGTGCTGGACCGCCTCCGTGGTCGTGGTGCAGGCCGCCAGGAAAAGGCTGCACACGAACAAGAAGGCGGCGCCGGCGGGGCCCGGGCGACGCGCTCTCCGAATCATGACGGCTTCCTCGCGCTCAATACAGAGGTTCAGACTAGCCGAGGCCCGGTCCGCGCACTTTGATGCACATCAGGGATTGCAACGGGGCAGCGCCATCCCGCCGCCGGAGGCGCGGGGGAACCGGCGCACGGCCTCGCCGTCGCCTGCGCCGGGGTTCGCGCCGCAGGTGTGTCGGCCCGTCCACGGCATTACGTCTTGGCGCGGGGCTGCACCTGCGCTCTACTCGCCGCCTGATGACAGCTGGGAGCGGCTCGAATGGAAGCGGATCGGGGACCTCGAGAGCTCTCTCGTCCTTCGGGTCACAAAGATCGGCCGGCCATCGGGAGACGCTTCGGGCGGATGGTGTGTCTCTGCGCCGCCATGCTCGTCGCCGCGTGCGAAACCGCCTCCGAGAGCACGGTCGAGACCGTCGACTGCGACTTCACCGACTACAAGGTGACCGGCCAGTTCCAGGGCGCCGTCTGCGGCGACGGCTCACCCGGCGAGTGCCGCACCGTGCTCGTCACGGCCCGGTCGGACGCCGCCCCCAGGAAGCCGGGACAGCGCCTGATCAAATGGCGCATGCCCAAGTTCTTCAGCGATGTATCGCGATTCGACCCCGAGGACGGCAACTGCTGGCTCGACCGTGACGACTCGAACGAGCGTTTCTGGGGCGGCAGGTTCTATACGGTCAACGCCGAGGGTTTCTCGACGGTGGAGGTCCGGCCGGACTACCTCAAATTCAACTGCGAACCGACCCCGAACACGCGTTACCTCTTCAGCCGCAACCTGCCCAGGTACGCGGTCTGCCCGGACCCCTTCGCGGGGGCCTCGCCGAACCAGACCCCCTGACGCGGCGCCGGGCCGGGCGGCCCTGAGGGGCCGAGGGCCGGGCATCGTAAGCTCATGTAAACCATTCATAATTTATAGAATTCAATGGCTCGCCGGCACCCCGGCAGCCTTGGCCGACCGCTCATCCCGGCAGATTCGCCGGGGCGGGACGTGCGCTGACGTGCAGGGAGGTCTCGTGGTGACCCGGTTTCCTTTTCTCTTGGCTGGCCTCTTGACCGCCTGGTCCGGCGCGGCCCTGGCCGCCGGCTACGCCTCGCAGGAGGAAATCGTCGAGGACTGCGCCAAGCCCGTGGCGGCAGCGGTCGACGCCCCGGTGCTCGACCATCTCTGGGCCGGCACCAACACCCTCGCCAGCATGCCCATCGTCGACTGCGTCGCCGTGCTCTTCGGCGACACCCGCGACCGGACCATGACCTTCCAGCCCGCCGACGACCGCAGCTACTACATCACGCGCATCCTCAAGGCCGGCTACAACCGCCCCCGCTACCGCTTCAGCCAGACGCCCTTCTCCTTCGTCGACAAGCCCCAGCGCGAGCCGGGCTGGCAGGTGATCCGCTGGGAGTTCGACTCGCCCCGCCTGGTGATCGCGCCGGGAGAGCCGCTCCGCTTCCGCCGGGTCCAACCGTCGCCAACGGGCGTGCTCCAGGAGCAGACAGTCTTCATGGCCCGGGCCTTTCCCATCGAGCGCGACGGCCGGGTGGTCGATACGCTCACCGTGATGGTCGACGACTGGGGCCGCTGGCGCGCCCCGTCCGCCCTGGCGGAACGCAAATGGCACGTCTATTCGGCGCGCGCGAACGCGGTGGTCCTGCGCTCGCTGCTGATGGACAAGGAGGCCTCCCAGGCTCAGTTCGGCCGGGGCACCACGGCCCTGCAGGGCCTGGTCTACCTCAAGGACGGCCGGGTCGAGCTCGTCATAGAGGCGCCGGAGCTCGAGAGCCTGCGCGAGTTCCTCGAGGATTTCGACGTCTGGTCCGTCGGCTAGTTCTGTCTGAGCATGCCCCCCGAGGGGACCGGCATCCGTGACCGACCATGACGTACTGCTGGATCTGATCGTCGAGGTGACCGGGGCCAAAAGAGCGCGGGTCACCGACGAGGCATCGCTCTTCCACGACCTCGGCATGGCCGGGCTGGACGGGGCCGAACTGCTGGAGAAGATCGGGACCCGCTTCGACATCGACATGTCTCGCGTGGACTGGGTCCGCTACTTCGGCGAGGAGCGCCCGTACAACCCCTTCCGCCACCTCTGGTGCCTGCTGCGCGGCCGGCGCCTCGATGAGGGAATTGTGCAGCTGCGGGTATCCGACCTGAAGCGCAGCGTCGCAGCCCGACGGTGGTGCGAACCGTCCCGAGAGGAGACGGGTTAGGCGGCGAAAGCCGGCGCATCAGGCGGAACTGCGTCGGAGCGGCGGCTCCACCCAATTTGCGTCCGCCAGACAAGACCTTCCTTCACTCGGCGACGAAGGTCGACACGTCCTCCGGGGCGTGGGCGGTCTCGCTGCCAAGGGATTGCTTCTCCTGCAGATACAGCTGGACCGAACCAGGCGTCAGGTTCCGGTGGCGCAGGAAGACCGGACCGGTCTCGTTGGTGCTGGTCCCGTCGCCCACGATGACCGGGAACAGCCGCCAGAGCTTCGACGTCTGATCGGTCGAATAGTTGTTTTTACGTCGTGGTGTTCGACCACGGCACGAATCAACCTGCGTGTACAGTGAAGGCCAGCGCCGGGAGCCCCGGGTCCGCTCTAGGCGATAAAGAGAATCACACGGGATAGCGTCAACCGCTCTTTGCCCTTTCGATTTCCCGGAGCAGGGCCCTGATGTGGTTTTCGAAAGTCGCGAGCGGTTGGGCGCCCCGTATGTGCGGGCCCTCGATCACGTCATCGCTAGAAGGTCCGAGGACGAAGCCGGGAGTCCCCCTTATGCCCGACTTGTTGGCCTCCGCCGCGTCCGAGTCGATGGCGGCGAGATGCCGGTCGCTGTCCAGACAATCGAGGAAGTCGGGCACGTCCAGCGACAACTGCTCCGCATAGCCCGGCAGGGCCGCCTCCTGCAGGTTGGTTGCGTTCTCGTAAAGCAGATCGTGCATGGCCCAGAACCGGCCTTGATCGCCGGCGCAGTGGGCGGCCTGGGCGGCCTTGCGTGCGTTGGCGTGGAACGCCAGGGGCAGGTCCCGGACCACGAAGCGCAGCTTCCCGGTATCGACATAGGCCTCCTTGAGCGCCGGGAAGGTGTTACGGTAGAAGCGCTTGCAATAGGGACACTGGTAGTCCGTGAACTTTACCAGGGTGATCGGCGCGTCGGGGTCCCCGAGCGACGGTCGGCCTCTGCTGGAAACACTCGCCTGTGCCGGCGTGGGCTGACGCCTGGGCTGCCCGGCGACGGCCGCACCGCTCCGTTCCATCTTCTGGAGGATTTGGCGGATCTGCCTGAGTTCGTTGAGGATCGCCCGCCCCTGCTCTTCCGTCAGCCCCTCGGCCCGCACCGGCGCCGAGGCGACGGCGACCATGCCGAGCAGCACTGCGAGACCACAGAGGCTCGCGACCAAACGCCTCATCCAATCATCTCCCTCTTGCCGTCACACCAGCAGCCGAAGCTCTCCGCGAGCTCTCGCGGCGATTCCATCAGTCCCGGATCTGCTCTAGGGGCAGAAATTCCCGCTAAAGCAGAACCCGTCACCGCAGTCGATCGTTCCCGGCGGGCAGCTGCAGGCGAGGTCGGTGGCGCCATCGCAGTTGTTGTCAACGCCGTCGCCGCAGATTTCGGCGGCCCCGGGAAAGACCGTGCTGTCGGAATCGTCGCAGTCCACCGTGCCGCCGCAACCGGCTTCGGCGAAGAAGCTGTCCGAATCCGCGTCGGTGCAGGTCGAACAGCTCTCGTCGACGACCCCGTCGCAGTTGTTGTCGACGCCGTCGCCGCAGATCTCCGTCGCTCCCGGGAAGCTGCCGGGATCGAAATCGTTGCAGTCGCCGCTGTCGGCGACGTAGGAGGCGGGGGGTACGCAAGCCAGCACCGTGTCGCTTTCCGTGCCGAATCCGTCTGCATCGCCGTCGAAGAAGAAGGACTGGGCATTGAAGGCGTCGGGCTCATCGATCTGCGCGTCGCAATCGTTGTCAACGCCGTCGCCGCAACTCTCCAGCGCGTCCGGATTGATGGCGGGATCGTTGTCGTTGCAATCGACGATGCCGCAGCCGACTTGGGCGAAGAAGCCGTCCCCGTCCACGTCGGTACAGGCCGAACAACTCTCGTCGGTAGCGCCGTCGCAGTTGTTGTCCCGCCCGTCGCCGCAGATCTCCGGAGCCCCCGGGAAGCTGCTGGGATTGAAATCGTTGCAGTCTTCGGGCGGGAAGAAGCCGTCGCCGTCGAGGTCGGGACAGAAGCTGATCGGCCCGCCCAGGAGATTGTCCAGGTTCGTGATCGAGCCCTTGCGGACCCTCACCATGTCTTCGTTGTGGACAACCCGTCCGAATCGACGGAACTCCAGCGAATAGGTGCCTCGCGGCACGTAGCTGAGGGTGAATTTCTGATCGGGGCCGGTCCGGGCCAGGAACGACTTGCCCGGGATGGAGACCTCGATCCCCGTCGACAAGGGCGGGGAACCGCAATAGTCCACAGACCCTCTGATCTCGCCCGATCTCAAGAGCTGACGGACGACGCGGTTGCGCTCTTCGTCATCGAATTCGTCGGCGAGCGCTACCGCCGGACCCTGCAGGGCCAGCACAGTGCTCAGCAATGTCAAGGCAGACGCTCTTCTGAGAGCGCCAAGAATGGCGTAGGTCGAGTTCATCTTTCCCCCCGGAAATGACTAACTCAATGCAGTATCGCGGTTTCAAAAATCATGCTCGTCTACCAAAGCATACCCCTGTGTGCACGACTCTGTCATAGATTTTTTTGCAGCCTTGTTGCACACCGGCACCTCGATCTCCGATCGGATAACTGCCCCGAGGTTCCCGGACGCTCCGACGGCCACGGCGGGAAGGCCGCCGAAACACGCAACCAGGGCGCTTGTCGGCTGACCGACCGTCCGCGCCCTGTGGTCCGGCTCCGCCCATGGAACGCCCGTACAACCCCTTCCGCCACCTCTGGTGCCTGCTGCGCGGCCGGCGCCTCGATGACGGCATAGTCCAGCTGCGGGTATCCGACCTGAAGCGCAGCGTCACAGCGAGACGGTGGTGCGAACCGTCCCGGGAGGAGACGAGTTAGGCCCATCTCTCACCATCACTCGCCGGGAACGCAAAAGAGCGACGGCCCCCGCAAGGGGGCCGACGCCTGGTCCGGTTGCGCGATCCAATCACGGCTCCGAAAGCCGCTAGAGCAGATCCGGGTTTGATGGAATCGCCACGGGCGATCCATCAACCCGGTGAATCTGCTTTAAACGCAGGATGTAGAGCGGATTCACATGTTTAGTTGGAAACCACGAAGTGGTTCCATCTAAACATAATCTGCTCTAGCACGCCGTGGCGATCCCCGCGCCGCAGAGCGCGGCCTTCACGATCTCCGGCAGCGCTTCCCGGATGCCCCGGGTGATCGCGTCGGTCTGGGACGCGATCCGTTCGGCCTGGATCGCCTGGCCTTCGAAGGCCGTGACGTCGCCGGCGCTGACCGCCGCCGTCACGGTCCCGTCGGGCGCGCGGTCGAAGGTCACGCTGAGCGCGGCGGCCTCCTTGCCGCTGACATAGGCGATGTCGCCGGTCTCGGCGTCGTAGTCGACCCTGGTGATGCCGCCCATGTCCTGGGCGCAGGCGGACAGAAAAAGGCCGCCCAAAAGGACGGCCGGGACAGCAAATCTCGTGGGCGCTTTCATGGGCTCACTCCTGGTTGGGGACGAGGTAGACCAGCCCGGCCACGATCAGGGTGTTGACCGCCGCCAGGACGTCCGGCGCGGGCGCCCAGAAGGCCCCGAGAACCGTGGTCACCGCCGTCGCGATCGCCGCGGCCGTGGCCTTGTTGAAACGAGACAGACTTTCTTCCATGCGAAGGCTCCTCCATGAAAAAGTGCGGCCCGCGCGGGCGCGCGGCGGCCGGTGGATCGGATACTTCGGCTCGGTCAGGGCGCTTCGCGCCCGGGTCCGCCCGAGCCGGCGCAACGGTGAAGTCTCAGTTGCTGGGGGATCTCAGTCGTTGGGTGATCTCAACTGCCGGCGCTTGATGCGGATGGTGTAGAACCGCTCCACCACGGTGAGCAGGGCGACCAGGATGCCGAGCGCGGTGATGGCGTTCTCGCCGGTCAGCCAGCCGTGCCAGCCCGAGGTGATCGAGGCGGCGGAGACGAGGGACGCCCAGACCCAGCGCGCACCGTCGAGGGGCTGCCCGTTCACGGGTTCAGGACTCCGGCCCGCCAGCGGTCGGTTCGCCGGCATCGGGCCGAACCTGCCGCCAGCCTTCTCCGGCCGCCACCAGGCAGGACAGGCCGCCGGGCGTGGTCACGAGTATCGACCAGGTGGCGCCGTCGGGCCTGGTCAGAACCTCGACCAGGGCGCCGTTGTTGCTGACGCCGATCTGCGCCGGCGTCTCGCCGTGGTTCCTGGCGAGCATCGAGAGCGCGTCCTGGCGCGGGACACAGTTCCGGGCCTGAGCCTGGGCGCAAAACGAAAACGCCGCCACAAGGGCGGCGAGCAGTAACGAAGGGCGCATTGTCTTCTCCGTTCAGGTTGGGCTGGGGAACCTTGGGCGGAAGCTACCAGTCACCATCGTTGGGAAACACCGGGGCTGCGCCACGATGAGTCGGCTAACGAGTCCGCTCCAACATGACGAGAAGCCTAAGTTCCCCTGCTGTGTAGTCCGTGGTGCCGCCCTGATAGCGGACATTGAGGTCCGCACCGTCGCCGGTTTCGGCAAAGAACTCCGAGGCAAGCGACGGATATGGTGCACCTGTGTCTCCCCATCGGGCAGCCGTTAAAGCTTGGGCGATCCCGGCCGGTATGACAGTGAAGTTGAGCGAGGCAGAGAACACCTCAATATTACGGTTGCCGCCCGAAAAGTTCGTCCCGTCGCCTGACAGGAAGATCTCGCGCACCTTGAAGCGCTGCTGTTGGAAACCGTCAACAATCCGCAACACTCCGCCAGAAGTCAGGCTGCCGTAGTTCACCGTTACTTCGTATGGGACGACTTCGCCAATCCCATGCTGCCGCACACCATCCAGTGTATTGCCACGCTCGTGGTAGCGGAGCGGGTAGTTGATTTGGTTGTCTACCAACCAACCAGTTATGTTCCGTCCCGAATTGCTCTCTACCCGGCAGTCAATCATATCTGAAGGTCGTGTTGTGCCTACGAGAACGATTCCTCTGTCCATGTTGTCGAAAAGATTGTGATGAGCAAAAAGCTGAATCATCCGGTCACCGGAAACGCTGCCAACATCAAGCTCCATCCCAAAAGAATCCGCTGACGCGCCACCGGTCGCGGTCAGGTCTCGCATGACGTTCTCGGAAATCAGGATGTTTTCTATGTCCCCCGTGTCGCCGAGCGTGGTGTCCAAGCGGATCCCAATTACAGATTTGTTCAACACGATGGTGCTGATCTGCGACATGACATTCTGGGTGATCACCAACTCGCGCGCGGGCGCAGCTACGTCAATACACTTAATGTTCTCGCTGCCGTGGGAGACGCCGTAGATCTGGTTCAGGGAAACCTGGATCCGTCCCGAGGAGGGCTGGCCCGGCATGCCGGAGACGTAGATCGGCCGCTGGAAGTTGCCTTCGACCCGGTTGCCGATGCACTGGACGTCCTCCTCGACGATCCCGATCCCGACCGCCGCGTCTTCGCCGGTGTTGCGCACCACGTTGTTCGCGACGATGACCGAGTGGCCCGGCGTGTCGGCCGAGCCCCGCTTCTCGCCCTTGACCGCGATCATGCCGTTGCCGGCGCTGCCGCCGTCGATCACGATATTGCCCGAGATCACGGAGTCCCGCGCCTTGACGTAGATCGCCTCCTCGTCGCTGTTGTCGGTCGAGGCGACGCCCTTGATCGTGTTGCCGCTGATCGAGACCCGGCCCATGCGGGCCGAGATGCCATGGGTCTCGCCCGCGCCGGTCACCCGCTCGATGAGGTTGTCCGCCACCACGGCGCCCTGGCGCGACTCGTAGTGAAGCGCGTCCTCGTTGCCCAGGTGGATGCCGTCGGCGGTCGCCACGGACCGCGAGCCGATGGCCTTCATGCGGTTGCCGGCAATCCGCGTGGCGGCCAGCTTGTCGACCGCGAAGTGGATCCCGTCGCGGCAATTCTCCAGCCGGCAGCCCTCGACCGCCAGCACCCCGGTGATCCCCCGGCCGTTGCCCTGGTCGACCCAGCGCAGCGGATAGCCCGTGTCCTTGAAGGTGACGCCCCGCACGACGACCCGTTCCACGTCGCCCGCGTGGCCGTCCCAGACGAAGACCGGCCCCAGGTTCTCGAAGGCCCCGCCCGTGCCGTCGAGCACCAGTCCGGCCCGCATCCGGAACAGCGGCGTCCCCGCACCGTCGGGATCGCCCTGGGCGACGCCCAGCAGGGTCGCGCCGGGGTCCATCAGGAGGCGCAGTTCCGCCGTCGCCGTGCGGCTCAGGCCCGCGACCAGGTAGGCGCCCTTGGGCAGCCACAGAGGCTTGCCGGTGACAAGCGCCCGGTCGACCGCCGCGCCGACCGCGAGGCTGTCGTCGGTGCCGTAGAGGAAGCGCGCCGAGCCGGCAATCGAGGCGCCCGCCTCGTCCGCCAGGTGGGCGGCGCCGTCCAGGGTCGAGGCGATGGTGGTGATCAGGCGTCCATGGACCGTGCCGCCGCCGCTGTGGGCGGCGCCGAAGGCGGAGCCAGCCAGGTCGAGGCGGGCGGCGTCGACCGCGCGGATCGTGAAGCTGCCGTTCGCCTCGCCCGCGCCGGCGACGTCCCGGACCGTGACGGTCTGGCCCTCCTGGAGCCCGTGGTCCGCCGCCGTGGTGATGCGGATCTCGCCGTCGTCGATGGCGCCCCGGTCCAGAACCGGGGCGGTCGCGTAGACCGCCGTGAGCTCGGCCGCGACGTAGTAGAGCGCATCGCCGTTGGCGCCCGGATTGAACACCCGCGGCGCCCAGTCACCCGGCTTGTCGAAAGAGAGTCCGTGGCCGCCGGCGGCGGCGGTGAAGCCCGCGGTGCCGTCGGTCACGTTGCTCAGCGCCGTCCAGGCCGCGCCGTCCCAGTACTTCCAGACGACCGTACCGCCCTCACCCGGGGTGCCGATCTCGAAGGTCAGCGCGGAGAATGGCGCCCGGTGGCCGATCACGAAGAGGTCGCCCACGGCCATGTCGGCCGGAAAGGGCGCCACGTCGCCCGTCACGGGATCGTTCAAGGCGGCGGTCAGGTCGAGCGAGGAAGACACGGCGGCGTCGAACCGCGCGGCATTGTCGATCGGGGCGGCCTCCACCTTGTTGACCGCGAGGCCGGCGGTCGCCGCGCCCTCGATCACGACCGTCTTGCCCAGGTCGGCATCCGAGAAGGTGACGCTCGCCGACGAGAGCGTCGCGGAACCCGCGGTCACCGTGCCGTCGCCGTGGCCGGCCGAAGCGTCGCCTACCGCGCCGAAGCCCTTCACGTTCTCCCGGTCGGAGAACCAGTCGGCCAGCGCCCGCGCCGAGCCGGCGCCCGACGCCCGGATCGTCTGGTCGCCGGCCGAGACGTTGACCGGATCGATCGTTCTGATCGTTGCGCCGCCGGCATCGGCCAGCACCACCTTGTAGTCGCGGGCCTGAAGATAGATCGGCGCGAAGCGCCCGGCGGAGTCCGCCACCACCGGGTTGCTATGGGCGACCGTCAGATCGTGGTCGGCAAAAGTGTCGAGGGGCGTCGAGGTGCCGGGCAGGTAGAAATGCAGCGTCGCCCACAGCAACCCGCTGGTGGCGGACTCCGCCGGGCGCTTCGCGCCGATCTATCTTCGGGCCCGCGACTACAAGGTGGTGCTGGCCGATGCCGGCGGCGCGACGGTCAGAACGATCGATCCGGTCAACGTCTCGGCCGACGACCAGACGATCCGGGCGGCCGGCGCCGGCTCGGCGCGGGCCTTGGCCGACTGGTTCTCCGACCGGGAGAACGTCAAGGCCTTCGGCGCCGTCGGCGACGCTTCCGCCGGCCACGGCGACGGCACGGTGACCGCGGGCTCCGCGACGCTTTCGTCGGCGGGCGTCACCTTTTCGGATTCCGACCTGGGCAAGACGGTCGTGATCGAAGGCGCGGCGACCGCCGGCCTGGCGATCAACAAGGTGGAGGCCGCCCCGATCGACAA